>NZ_JBSSEW010000012.1:0-217065 GCF_054062095.1 Pseudomonas sp. TE6288 | reverse complement strand
ATCCATGCCCGTCACCTCCCTCCGCAAGACCTGCGTTCGGCCTCCTGAAGTCGCGAAGTTACGGGCGGCGCCTGGGCTGACGCAGCTGTCGCTAGTGGACTATGGGATAAACTCTCGATCGGCAACGGCAACGGCAACGGCAACGGCAACGGCAACGGCAACGGCAGGGATGGGTGGCGGTGCTGGGTGATAGGCATGCCGCATTAGCACAATAGCGAACGGTGGTTGTTCTAAAACCTGCGAAGTAGGACAATTATCGGCTTCACGTCCCAACCAGCGATCTTGCATGGCCTTTCTTGCCCTTGGTATCAACCATAAGACTGCCTCGGTAGACGTACGCGAGCGCGTGGCGTTTACGCCCGAGCAGCTGGTCGATGCCCTGCAGCAGCTGTGCCGACTGACCGCCAGCCGCGAAGCGGCGATCCTGTCGACCTGCAACCGTAGCGAACTCTATATAGAACAGGACCACCTTGCCGCCGATGCTGTGCTGCAATGGCTGGCCGACTATCACCAGCTGAGCCTCGACGAGCTGCGCGCCAGCGCCTATGTCCACGAGGAGCACGACGCGGTCCGGCACATGATGCGGGTGGCCTCCGGCCTCGATTCGCTGGTGCTCGGCGAGCCGCAGATCCTCGGCCAGATGAAGTCGGCCTACGCCGTGGCGCGCGAGGCGGGCACCGTCGGGCCGCTGCTCGGGCGCCTGTTCCAGGCCACCTTCAGTGCCGCCAAGCAGGTGCGCACCGACACCGCCATTGGCGAGAACCCGGTGTCGGTGGCATTTGCCGCGGTCAGCCTGGCCAAACAGATCTTCTCCGACCTGGGCCGCAGCCAGGCGCTGCTGATCGGCGCCGGCGAGACCATCACCCTGGTCGCCCGCCACCTGCACGAGCAGGGCGTGCGGCGTATCGTCGTGGCCAACCGTACCCTGGAGCGCGCCAGTATCCTCGCCGAGCAGTTCGGTGCCCATGCGGTGCTGCTGGCGGACATCCCGCAGGAGCTGGCCAACAGTGACATCGTCATCAGTTCCACCGCCAGCCAGTTGCCGATCCTGGGCAAGGGCGCGGTGGAGAGTGCGCTGAAACAGCGCCGGCACAAGCCGATCTTCATGGTCGACATCGCCGTGCCGCGAGACATCGAACCGCAGGTCGGCGAGCTGGACGACGTCTACCTCTATACCGTCGACGACTTGCATGAAGTGGTCGCGGAAAACCTCAAGAGCCGCCAGGGCGCGGCCCAGGCCGCCGAGGAACTGGTATCGGCGGGAGCGGACGACTTCATGGTGCGCCTGCGCGAGCTGGCGGCGGTGGACGTGCTCAAGGCCTACCGCCAGCAGAGCGAGCGCCTGCGCGACGAGGAACTGCAAAAGGCCCAGCGCCTGCTGGCCAACGGCGGCAACCCCGAGGACGTGCTCATGCAGCTGGCCCGGGGCCTGACCAACAAGCTGTTGCATGCTCCCAGCGTGCAACTGAAAAAGCTCTCCGCCGAAGGCCGCGTCGATGCGCTGGCCATGGCCCAGGAACTCTTCGCCCTCGACGAGGGCTCGACGGACAAATCCCCGCAATGAAAGCGTCGCTGCTGAACAAACTGGACACGCTCCAGGACCGCTTCGAGGAACTCACCGCGTTGCTCGGTGATGCCGAAGTCATTTCCGACCAGACGCGCTTTCGCGCCTATTCCCGCGAATATGCCGAAGTGGAACCGGTCATCGGGGCCTATAAAGAGTGGCGCAAGGTCCAGGACGACCTCGAAGGTGCCCAGGCGTTGCTCAAGGACGCCGACCCTGACCTGCGCGAGATGGCGGTCGAGGAGGTGCGCGAGGCGAAGGAGCAACTGGTGGGCCTTGAGTCGACGCTGCAGCGCATGCTGCTGCCGAAGGACCCTAACGATGGGCGCAACGTGTTCCTGGAAATCCGTGCCGGCACCGGTGGCGACGAGGCGGCAATCTTCTCCGGCGACCTGTTCCGCATGTATTCGCGCTATGCCGAGAAGCGCGGCTGGCGCCTGGAGATCCTCTCTGAGAACGAAGGCGAGCACGGTGGCTACAAGGAGATCATTGCCCGGGTCGAAGGGGACAGCGTCTACGGCAAGCTGAAGTTCGAGTCCGGTGCGCACCGCGTGCAGCGTGTGCCGGAAACCGAGTCGCAAGGCCGTATCCATACCTCCGCCTGCACCGTGGCGGTTTTGCCCGAGCCCGATGAGCAGGTGGCGATCGAGATCAACCCGGCCGATCTGCGCGTGGACACCTACCGCGCATCCGGTGCCGGTGGCCAGCACGTCAACAAGACCGATTCGGCGATCCGCATTACCCACTTGCCCACCGGCATTGTGGTCGAGTGCCAGGAAGAACGTTCGCAGCACAAGAACCGTGCCCGCGCCATGTCCTGGTTGTCGGCCAAGCTCAACGACATGCAGACCAGCGCCGCGCAGAACGCCATTGCCAGCGAGCGCAAGCTGCTGGTCGGCTCGGGCGACCGCTCCGAGCGCATCCGCACCTACAATTACCCGCAGGGCCGGGTCACCGACCACCGTATCAACCTCACCTTGTACTCGCTCGACGATGTTCTCGCCGGTGGCGTGGACGCGGTGATCGAACCGTTGCTGGCCGAATACCAGGCCGATCAGCTGGCTGCCCTGGGGGACTGAGATGACCATCATCGCCAGCTTGTTGCGCAACGCGCAGCTGCCCGACTCGCCAACCGAACGGCTGGACGCCGAGCTGCTCCTGGCCGCGGCCCTGGGCAAATCGCGCAGCTACCTGCACACCTGGCCCGAGCGCATCGTCAGCAGCGAGGCGGCAGCCGCCTTCGCCGGCTACCTCGAGCGCCGTCGCGCCGGTGAACCGGTGGCCTATATCCTCGGCCAGCAAGGGTTTTGGAAGCTGGACCTGGAAGTGGCGCCGCACACACTGATCCCGCGCCCGGACACCGAGCTGCTGGTGGAGACCGCCCTGGAGCTGGTTGCGCCCAAGCCCGCCCGGGTGCTCGACCTGGGCACCGGCACCGGGGCCATCGCTCTGGCCCTGGCCAGCGAGTGTCCTGGTTGGCAGGTGACGGCGGTGGACCGTATCGACGAGGCCGTGGCCCTGGCTGAGCGCAACCGCCAGCGCCTGGGCCTGGGCAATGTCCAGGTGCGTGCCAGCCACTGGTTCGACGCCCTCGCCGGTGAGCGTTTCGACTTGATCCTCAGCAACCCGCCCTACATCCGCGCCGCCGACCCGCACCTGGTGGCCGGTGACGTGCGTTTCGAACCCAGCAGCGCACTGGTGGCCGGTGAAGACGGGCTGGACGATCTGCGCGTGATCGTCGCCCAGGCGCCAGGGCATCTGTTGCCTGGTGGCTGGCTGCTGCTCGAACATGGCTACGATCAATCCGCCGCGGTTCGTGAATTGCTGGTGATCGGCGGCTTCACCGAGGTGGTCAGCCGCGTTGACCTGGGTGGCCATGAGCGCATCAGCCTGGGGCGCCTGCCATGCTGAGCGACCAGGAGCTGTTGCGCTACAGCCGGCAGATCTTGTTATCGCAGGTGGATATCGACGGCCAGTTGCGCCTGAAACACGGCAAGGCCTTGGTCATCGGCCTGGGCGGGCTGGGTTCGCCGGTGGCACTGTACCTCGCCGCGGCGGGTGTCGGTGAGCTACACCTGGCCGATTTCGACACCGTCGACCTGACCAACCTTCAGCGCCAGGTGATCCACGACAGCGACAGCGTCGGCATGAGCAAGGTCGACTCGGCTATCAGGCGTCTGCAGGCGATCAACCCGCAAGTCAGCCTGATTGCCCATCGCCAGGCGCTGGACGAGGATTCGCTGGCCGCCGCGGTGGCGGCAGTCGATGTGGTGTTGGATTGCTCCGACAACTTCAGCACTCGCGAGGCGGTCAACGCCGCCTGCGTCGCCGCTGGCAAACCGCTGGTCAGCGGCGCGGCGATCCGCCTCGAGGGCCAGTTGTCGGTATTCGACACACGGCGCGACACCAGCCCCTGCTACCACTGCCTGTATGGCCATGGCAGCGAAGCCGAACTGACTTGCAGCGAGGCCGGGGTGATCGGCCCGTTGGTGGGGCTGGTCGGTAGCCTGCAGGCACTGGAGGCCCTGAAGCTGCTGGCCGGTTTTGGCGAGCCACTGGTGGGGCGCCTGTTGCTGATCGACGCCTTGAGTACCCGCATGCGCGAGCTGCGGGTCAAGCGCGATCCGGCCTGCGCCGTGTGTGCCACGCGCCATGGCTGAGCGCACGGCGCCGGTGGGCGTGATGGACTCCGGCGTCGGCGGCTTGTCGGTGCTGGCCGAAATCCAGCGCCTGCTGCCCAGCGAGTCCTTGTTGTACGTGGCCGACAGCGGCCATGTGCCGTATGGCGAGAAATCGCCGGACTACATTCGCCAGCGCCTGCGGCACATCGCCGGGTTTTTCCACGAGCAGGGCGCCAAGGCCATGGTGTTGGCGTGCAACACCGCCACCGTGGCTGCGGTGGCTGACCTGCGCGAGCTGTACCCGGACTGGCCGCTGGTGGGCATGGAGCCAGCAGTCAAGCCGGCGGCGGCGGCGACCCGTTCCGGCGTGGTCGGTGTGCTGGCGACCACCGGTACCCTGCAGAGCGCCAAGTTCGCCGCCTTGCTCGACCGTTTCGCCAATGATGTGCGGGTGGTCACCCAGCCTTGCCCCGGGCTGGTCGAGCGTATCGAGGCGGGCGACCTGTTCAGTGAGCAGCTGCGCCAATTGCTGTCAGGCTATGTGAAGCCGTTACTGGCGGCCGGCTGTGACACTTTGATCCTGGGCTGCACCCACTATCCCTTCCTGCGGCCGATGCTGGCCGAAATGGTGCCTGCTGAGGTGGCGATCATCGACACCGGGGCTGCCGTGGCGCGCCAACTGCAAAGGCTGCTGGAGGCGCGCGGGCTCCTCGGCGAGGGCCCGGCGCAGGCGACTGCATTCTGGAGCAGTGGAGAGCCGGAGCGCCTGCAGAAGGTCTTGCCGTTGTTATGGCATCAGCCTGGCAGCGTGCAGCGCTTCCTGCCTTGAGCTGACCCATGCAGGAGCGGGCAAGCCCGCACCTGCATGTATCAGCTGTGCTTCGGTAGCGGCCACAACTCGCCTGGCTCGAGAACCTCAAGCACCAGTTCGGGTTGACGCTGACCCAGGCGTGCCAGCAACTCCTGGGCAGCACTTTGCGCCGTCCAGGGCTCCGGAATGACCTGTGCCGAGGTCACCGGGGTTTTCAGCGATTGTGGCGCCACCACGGTCAGGTCTATACCCAGCGCCTTCAGGGCGGGACGCTGCAGACGAAGCCACTGTGGCAGGCTGTTGCTGCCACTGGCTGGCTGGTTCGGCTCGTACAACTGCAATGCCGAGTAACGGCTGAGAACGGCCATGACCTGGGGTTGGTCACCTTTGGCCAGATGCGGCAATGCGCCGACCAGGCTCTGTTCGGTGGCGCGCAGGTTGCTGCTGACGATCTGTTCGAACAGTTGCGCATCCGTCACATCGACGGGCAGGTAATCGCAGGTTCCGGCATTGATGATCAGGCAATCCAGCGCGCTCCAGCGGCTCGGGAGGCGCAGGGCGGCGTCCGGCAAGTGGTCCCCAAGGCGCACCAAGTGCCCACCGTAGCGTTGGCCCAGGTTGTCGAGTTCCTGGCTATCCCTGCCACTGGCGGCAACCTCGTGCCCGCGCGCGAGCAACTGCTCCACCAAGGCCAGGCCAAGTCCGTGGCTGGCGCCCGTAATCCAGAAGCGACGTGTCATGCTCTATGCCCCCTGATCCTGCCAGCTGGACAAGCTTTTGAAGGCTTCCAATGCGCGTTGGCGACTGCTATCGAGATCGACTATCGGGCCCGAGTAATTATTAGTAGCAAATAGATCGGCAGATTTCACCGGGTAGTGAATCGATTTATCGTCCCTGCCCTTCAATTCCGGCAGCCATCGACGAATGAACATGCCCTTCGGGTCAAAGCGCTGCGACTGGGTAACAGGATTGAAAATGCGGAAATAGGGCACTGCGTCAGTGCCTGTAGAGGCGCTCCACTGCCAGCCGCCGTTGTTGGCGGCCAGATCGCCGTCTATCAGGTGGCGCATGAAATGCCTCTCGCCATATCGCCAGTCGATCAGCAGGTTCTTGCTGAGGAACATGGCGACGATCATGCGCAGCCGGTTATGCATCCAGCCGGTGTCCAGCAACTGACGCATGGCGGCATCGATGATAGGGAAGCCGGTGCGGCCTTCCTTCCAGGCCTGCAGGTCGCCAGGTGCATCACGCCAAGGCAGCGCCTCGGTGTGTGGGCGGAAGGCGCGATGCCGCGAGACCCGGGGATAACCCACCAGGGTGTGTTTGTAAAACTCGCGCCACAGCAGCTCGTTGACCCAGGTCTGCACACCGACGCTGCCACTGTCGAATTCACCCCGGTTGCTCCCAAGGGCCGCGTGCAGGCACTGACGTGGCGAGACCACACCCGCAGCCAGGTAAGGCGAAAGCTGGCTGGTACCGGCCTTGGCGGGCAAGTCGCGCAGTTGCGCGTAATCCTCGACGGTTTCGTCGACAAAGCGCTGCAACCGCTGCCGTGCTTCATCCTCACCGGCGGGCCAGTGCTGGCGCAGGGCGTCGGAAGGTGCCTCGAAGCCGTCGATACGCTCGGGTATGGCGTCGCTGTGAATACCCAGCGCCTCTTGACGACGTACAGGTGGAACGAGAGAGGGGAGGCTGCGGTGCAGATGTTCCAGGCAGACCCGTTTGAACTGGCTGAAGACCTGGAAATACTGGCCTGCGCGGGTCAGCACGCTACCGGGCCTGAACAGCAACTGGTCGAGGTGGGCGGTAGCGCCAATTCCTGCGTGTTGCAGCAGGTTCCGAGTCGCTTCGTCGCGCCGGGTCTCGTTGATGCCGTATTCCTCGTTCCAGTGCACGGCCTCGATGCTGTGCTGGCGGCAGACATCGAGCACGCATTGCGGGACGTCTTCCCAGGTATCGACTTGGCGAATCAACAGCGGAATATTCAGCGCCGCGAGTGACTGGCGCAGCAGCCGCAGGTTGCGCAGCCAGAAGTCGACCTTGCAGGGTGCGTCGTCATGGGCCAGCCACTGGCCAGGACTGGCGACCCACAGGGCCACGGTCGGGCCGCGCTGGCAGGCGGCCGCGAGAGCGGTGTTATCGTCCACACGCAGGTCATTGCGTAGCCATATCAATTGCATGGAAAACGAGCCCAAGTTGGTCAGGGTTGTTGAAGGCCGCGCAAGGCAGCTTGCGGGCTATCGAACAAGTACAGATCGGATAGCGACAATGCGCGTAGCTCGGCCTCATGGAGAGTGACCCGGCCGCCGCCCAGGAGTTTCCTCACGGTGATCTCCTTCAGCATGCGGCCCAGTGCGGCGAGGTCGGGGCGGCGTCCGAGGTGCAGCAGCAGCGCTTGTGGCTGTAAGCGCTCCACGGCTTGGCGCAGCTGACGAGGCTCGACCGACCACTCGAGAATCTCCAGAGGGTGGCCATTGCTGCTCAGCAGCCAGGCGCAGAGCCAGAACTCCGGGTCGAAGGCTGTATCGTCCGTACGGGCGAGCAGCACGCAGGGGCCGGTGAGCGAGTGGCCGTCGTGATAGACCCGCGCGCCCAGCTTGCTGCGCAGCCAGGTGTGAAAGAACACTTGCTCCAGGCGGGCGTCGAAATGGGTTTGCCAGCGCAGGGTGAGGGCCTCCAGCAGGGGGAGGAGCAGGCGCTCGCATACGGTCACGGCGGGGTAGAGGGCCATCACCTGGTTCAATAGCTGGTCGAGAGGGCGCTGGGCAAGACGAGCGATTGCCGTGATCAGTTGCTCGATACGCTCGCCCCATTCTCCCTGGAGGGTTGGCGGAGTGCTCTGCGTGTTGTCCAGCAACTCGCGCACCTGGCTGATTGCAGCGCCGCGTTCCAGCCAGCGCAGCGCGGCCTGGACCCGTTGCACCTGGTCTTGTGGATAGAGGCGATGGCCCTTGGGTGTGCGCTGAGGCTTGATCAGGCCGTAGCGCCGCTCCCAGGCGCGCAAGGTGACCGGGTTGACGCCGGTGAGCCGTGCTACCTCGCCGATAGGGAGCAACTCGTCAGATGGCATTGCGTAGTCCAAGGTCTTCCGGGTGGGGTTGCAGGTAGGCCTGTTGCAACAGGTAAGGGTCGGGATGGCAGCGCAAATGGTGCTTGAGCAGGGTCAGTGGGACCACCAGCGGCACTACGCCTCTCTGGTACTGGCCGATGACCTGCTGCAGCTCGGCCTTGTCGCTTTGGCCCAGTTCGTTGCGCAGGTACCCGCTCAGGTGCTGCAGCACATTGCCGTGGGTGCCGCGGCTGGCGCATCGGCGCAGGGCCTGCATCAACTGGCTGAAGTATTGCGGGCCGAGTTGCAACGGGTCGTCGTCCCGGCGCATGTTGCCAAGCAGGCGGCCAAGGGTCCGGTACGCCTGGGGGTTGTGGGCCATCAACAGGTACTTGTAGCGGGCATGGAAGCGAATCAGAGCGCCGCGGCTCATGCCCTGGCGCAGCTGCTGCTGCCAGTCGGCGTAGGCATACACACGGGCGATGAAGTTTTCTCGCAGTACCGGGTCGTGCAGGCGACCTTCTTCCTCGACCGGCAGGTCCGGGCGCAGGGCGCAGAAAGCCGCGGCATAGACACCGCGGCCATGGTGAGGCGGGCGGCCGTCTTCCTGATAGACCTTGACCCGTTCGAGGCCACAGGACGGTGACTTTTGCATGAAAATGTAGCCGCAGATATCGTCCAGTTCGCCGGCCATCTGCTCACCGTAGGCGCGCAGTGGGCCGGCGAGGTCGGTGGTGCTGTTGCGCGTGCCGGTGACCGCTGGATGTGCAGGGTCCCCCACCAGGCGGATAGGTTCGCGCGGGGTGCCCAGGCCAATGGCGACTTCGGGGCACAGCGGCGCCCAGTCAAAGTGCTTATCGAGCAGGTCAAGACACAGGCTGGAGGCCTTGTGGCCGGCGTTGTAGCGCACGTTGAGGCCGGTCAGGCAGGCGCTGATGGCCAGGCGTGGCTTGCCGTTGGGCGTGGGAGCGTTCATCACTGTCTCCGAATGACTTGTACAGGCAGCACAATTTGTACAAGGCAATTTCAGCACAGATGAAAACTTATACAAACAAATTTTTTGTATAAGTTTAATGGGCGCCTATTCCAGGTGCTCCAACAAGCGCCTGGCGGCTTCCTGGCCGCTAAGCCAGGCGCCCTCGACGCGCCCGGACAGGCACCAGTCGCCACAGGCGTACAGGCCCAGGTCGGCATCGGCCAGCGCGCCCCACTCATGGTTGCTGGTGGGGCGGGCGTAGAGCCAGCGGTGGGCGAGGGCAAAGGTTGGCGCGGGTATCACGCAACCGACCAGTTCGGCGAACTCACCCCGCAGTTGCTCGATCACTTCCTCCTTGGCCAGGTCGATATGCTGCCTGCTCCAGCTGGAGGTGGCATGCAGCACCCAGGTGTCGAGGTGATCGTCACGGCCTGGCTTGCTGCGGTTGCGCGCCAGCCAGTCGAGCGGGTGGTCCTGGACGAAGCAGCCCTGCATCGGGGTGTCGAGTGGTGTCTCGAAGCCCAGTGCGATGGCCCAGGTCGGCTCCATCTGTACACCGGCGGCAACCGCCGCGAGTTTCGGCGCGGCCGCCAGCAGCGGTGTGGCCTGAGGGGCCGGCACGGCGATCACCACGCGGCTGAACGGCCCATGGCTGCAGCCTTCGGTGTCCTGCAGGTGCCAGTACTGCTTGCCACGGAACACTTCGGCGATGCGGCAGCCGAAATTGACCGTGACATCCTTGAGCAGGCCACGGGTGATGGCGCTCATGCGCGGCACGCCGACCCAGCGGACCTGTTCGTCGGGGGAGGGCGTCAGTTCGCCATCGCGGTAGTTGTACAACTGCGGTTTCCACTGCTCGGCCCAGCCTGAGGCGACCCAGTGCTGGACCTGTTCGACGAAGCGCCGGTCACGTGCCGTGAAGTACTGCGCGCCCAGGTCGAGGGCCCCGGCCTCGCTGCGCTTGCTGGCCATGCGGCCTCCGCTGCCATGGCCCTTGTCGAACAGGTGGACGGTCTGCCCGGCCTTCTGCAGGGCCTGGGCTGCGGACAGGCCGGCGATACCGGCTCCGATGATGGCGATGGGTACTGTCATGATGGCCTCTTCGAACCTAGCTTTACGCAGCGTACGCTGCCAGGCAAACCTGTACAATGCACAATGTTTGTATAAGGTTATTCCGCTCGATAGGCAGGTGGCCTATGTTTATCCGAGAGCGATCGGTCAAAAAAGTGCCTTGATCTTAAAAATAGACCACGGCCGCCAACTGTGAGGACACAGCCATGCATATATTGCTGACCGGCGGTACCGGCCTTATCGGCCAACACCTTTGCCAACGGTGGCAGGCCGAGGGCCATCGGCTGACGGTCTGGAGCCGCCGGCCGGAACAGGTGGCGAAAATCTGTGGCACTGGAGTGCGTGGCGTCGCGCGGCTGGACGATATCGCCGCCGACGACCCAGTGGATGCGGTCATCAACCTGGCCGGCGCGCCCATCGCCGATCGGCCCTGGACTGCGGCGCGCCGCACCCTGCTCTGGGCCAGCCGGGTGGCGCTCACCGAGCAGCTGCTGGCCTGGTTGGAGCGCCGCGAACAGCGCCCGTCGGTGCTGATCTCGGGCTCTGCGGTGGGCTGGTACGGCGACGGCGGCGAGCGCGAGCTCACGGAGAGCTCGGCCCCGGTGAAGGAGGACTTCGCCAGCCAGCTGTGCATCGCCTGGGAGGAGACTGCCCTGCGTGCTCAGGCATTGGGTATCCGCGTCGTGCTGGTGCGTACCGGCCTGGTGCTGGCTGCCGATGGCGGCTTTTTGTCGCGCCTGCGCCTGCCCTTCAAACTGGGCCTTGGCGGGCCATTGGGCGATGGTCGGCAGTGGATGCCTTGGGTGCATATCGACGATCAAATCGCCTTGATTGATTTTCTCATGCAGCAAAAGGAAGCCAGCGGTCCCTATAATGCCTGCGCGCCGGAGCCGGTACGCAACCGCGAGTTCGCCAAGCGCCTGGGGCGCACCTTGCATCGTCCGGCATGGATGCCGATGCCGGCGCTGCTGCTCAAGGCCGGGCTCGGCGAGATGTCGACGCTGCTGCTCGGTGGCCAGCGCGCCCGCCCTGTGCGTCTGCTGGCGGCGGGTTTCACGTTCCGTTTCAACGATCTGCAATCGGCGTTGGACAACCTGTCCAGCCGCCTCTGACATAGGACGCTGCATGACCGATCATGCCCTGCTGCTGGTCAACCTCGGTTCGCCGGCTTCCACCTCGGTGGCCGACGTGCGCCGCTACCTCAACCAGTTCCTGATGGACCCGTACGTGATCGATCTGCCCTGGCCGGTGCGGCGGTTGCTGGTGTCGCTGATCCTGATCAAGCGGCCGGAGCAGTCTGCCCATGCCTATGGGTCGATCTGGTGGGACGAAGGCTCGCCCCTGGTGGTACTGACCCGCCGCCTGCGCCAGGCGATGGTCGAGCATTGGCCCCATGGCCCGGTGGAGATCGCCATGCGCTATGGCGAGCCGGCACTGCCTGGCGTGCTCGAGCGCCTGGCTGCGCAAGGTGTGCGCAAGGTGACGTTGGCACCGCTTTATCCACAGTTCGCCGACAGTACCGTGACCACGGTGGTGGAACTGGCGAAGCAGACCATCGCCGAGCGCCGGCTGCCCCTGCAGACCCGCGTGCTCCAGCCGTTCTACGAGCATCCCGACTATATCGAGGCATTGGTCGCCAGCGCCCGCCCGTACCTCGAGCAGGACTACGATCACCTGTTGCTGAGCTTCCATGGTTTGCCTGAGCGACACCTGAAAAAGCTCGACCCCACCGGCAATCACGACTTCCAGGCTGCCGACTGCTGCAAGGACGCCAGCGCCGAGATGCGCGCGGTGTGTTATCGCGGCCAGTGCCTGGCCACGGCCAGGGCCTTCGCGACGAAGATGGGCATTCCGGACGGCAAGTGGTCAGTATCGTTCCAATCGCGCCTGGGCCGGGCCAAGTGGATCGAGCCCTACACCGAAACGCGGCTGGATGAACTGGGCAAGGCGGGGGTGAAGAAGTTGCTGGTGATGTGCCCGGCTTTTGTTGCCGACTGCATCGAGACGCTGGAAGAGATCGGTATGCGCGGCAGTGAGCAGTTCATCGAGGCCGGCGGCAAGGAGCTGGTGCTGGTGCCGTGCCTGAACGATCACCCGGAGTGGGTGAGGGTGCTGGCGGGGATGTGCGAGAAGGCCTGAGCGTGAGTTCGTGGTGCTGCGTGGGAGCGGGCTTGCCCCGCGATGGCGATGGCCTGGGCTGACGCCATCGCGGGACAAGCCCGCTCTCACATAGGTGCAGCTACTTCGTCATTCAAGGCAACTGATCATCCAGCTTCTTGTTCTTCCAGCCATCATTGCCCGGCAGGATCAGGTTCAGGGCAATGGCCACCACGGCGCACAGGGCGATGCCCTTCAGGCCCCAGTCGTCCGGGCCGTCACCGCTGCCGATCAGCACGCCGCCGATACCGAATACCAGGGTCACCGAGACGATCACCAGGTTGCGGGCTTCGGCCAGGTCGATCTTGTGGCGGATCATGGTGTTCATGCCCACCGCGGCGATCGAGCCGAACAACAGGCAGAGAATGCCGCCCATCACCGGCACCGGAATGCTCTGCAGCAATGCGCCGAATTTGCCGATGAAGGCCAGGGTGATGGCGAATACCGCCGCCCAGGTCATGATCTTCGGGTTGTAGTTCTTGGTCAGCATCACCGCGCCGGTCACTTCGGCGTAGGTGGTGTTGGGCGGGCCGCCGAACAGGCCGGCTGCCGTGGTGGCCAGG
Organism: Pseudomonas sp. TE6288; assembly: GCF_054062095.1. Lineage (NCBI taxonomy): Bacteria > Pseudomonadati > Pseudomonadota > Gammaproteobacteria > Pseudomonadales > Pseudomonadaceae > Pseudomonas > Pseudomonas sp. TE6288. Next base: position 204,253 of record NZ_JBSSEW010000012.1, on the reverse strand, counting down.
CCGTCACCCAGCAGCGTGCGGTGCAGGCCGGGTTTTTTCAGGTAGTCGCGGCCGGTCACGCTGCCCACCGCAATCACCCCGCCGATGTGTTCGATCGCCGGGGCCAGGGCCACGGGCACGATGAACAGAATGGCCTGCCAGTTGAAGGCTGGCGCGGTGAAGTTGGGCAGTTCCAGCCATGGGGCCGCGGCGATCTTGGCAGTGTCGACCACGCCGAAGGCGAACGACAGAGCGAAGCCCACCAGCACGCCGGAAATGATCGGTACCAGACGGAATATGCCTTTGCCGAACACGGCCACGATCAGCGTGGTCAGCAGTGCCGGCATGGAGATCAGCATGGCGGTCTTGTACGGCATCAGCGCAGCGCCGTCACCACCCTTGCCCATCGCCATGTTGGCGGCAATCGGCGCCATGGCCAGGCCGATGGAAATGATCACCGGGCCGATGACCACCGGCGGCAGCATGCGGTCGATGAAACCGGTGCCCTTGATCTTCACCATCAGGCCCATGAAGGTGTACACGAAGCCTGCCGCCATGACGCCGCCCATGGTCTCGGCCAGGCCGAACTGGCCCTTGGCGAGGATGATCGGGGTGATGAAAGCGAAGCTCGAGGCCAGGAACACCGGAACCTGACGGCCCGTGACCAGCTGGAACAGCAGGGTGCCGATGCCGGCGGTGAACAGCGCCACATTGGGGTCGAGGCCGGTGATCAGCGGCATCAGCACCAGCGCGCCGAATGCCACGAAGAGCATCTGCGCGCCCGAAACGACCTGGCGCCAGAGCGGGTCGTTGAAGCCGTCCTGCATGGTCAGGCGTCCTTCTGCTTGGTGCCGAAGATCTTGTCGCCGGCATCACCCAGGCCCGGCACGATGTAGCCGTGCTCGTTGAGGCGCTGGTCGATCGAGGCGGTATAGATCTGCACGTCCGGGTGGGCTTTTTCCACCACTTCGATGCCTTCGGGCGCCGCGACCAGGACCATGGCGCGGATTTCCTTGCAGCCGGCTTTTTTCAGCAGGTCGATGGTGGCGACCATCGAGTTGCCGGTGGCCAGCATCGGGTCGATGATCAGGGCCAGGCGCTGGTTGATATCCGGCGCGAGCTTCTCGAGGTAGGTATGGGCCTCGAGGGTTTCTTCGTTGCGGGCCACGCCCACGGCGCTGACCTTGGCGCCGGGGATCAGGCTGAGCACGCCGTCGAGCATGCCGATGCCGGCGCGCAGGATCGGCACTACGGTGATCTTCTTGCCGGCGATTTTCTCGACTTGCACCTTGCCGCACCAGCCGTCGATCTCGTAGGTTTCGAGCGGCAGGTCCTGGGTGGCTTCATAGGTCAGCAGTGCACCGACTTCCTGGGCGAGTTCGCGAAAATTCTTGGTGCTGATATCGGCACGGCGCATCAGGCCGAGCTTGTGGCGGATCAGCGGATGGCGGATCTCACGAGTAGGCATAGGGGGAGGGCTCCGGGAGGCGGGCAAAAAAACCGCGCTAGATTAATCTATTCAGTCCTTGATGTCGTGCAGTCATTGTGCACGTTAGTCCATAAAGGCTTGATCTGGGACGAGCGGATGCGTACCTTTGCCCGCTTTTCCAAAACGCACCCCCTGGAGAGCGCCATGTCCGCCGATCTCGAGCATATCCGTCAAGTGATGCGCGAGGCTGATTGCCTGTACAACGAAGCCGAGGTCGAGGCCGCCATCGCCGAGGTCGGTAAACAGATCTGCAAGGACCTGCACGACAAGAACCCGGTGGTCTTCTGCGTGATGAACGGTGGCCTGATCTTCTCTGGCAAGCTGCTGACCCACCTGCAGTTCCCGTTGGAGGCCTCGTACCTGCACGCCACCCGTTACCGCAACACCACCAGCGGTGGCGAGCTGTTCTGGAAGGCCAAGCCGGAAGTGTCGTTCATCGACCGTGACGTACTGATCGTCGACGATATCCTCGACGAAGGGCACACCCTCAGCGCCATCATCGAGTTCTGCAAGCACGCCGGCGCCCGCGCCGTGCACACCGCAGTGCTGATCGACAAGGACCACGACCGCAAGGCCAGCTCGGACCTGAAGGCCACCTACACCGGCTTGTCGTGCGTCGATCGCTACGTCTTCGGCTACGGCATGGACTACAAGGGCTACTGGCGCAACGCCAACGGCCTCTTCGCCGTCAAGGGGATGTGAGCATGCGCCAGCCTGCGTTCCTCGATCAGTCGTTGTTCGTCGGGTTGGCGCATCAAGCCATCTCCAACCCGCGTGGTCGGCAGAACCACAACTTTCATGCGATGGAGGAGCCTTGCCACCGCATGGCCGTTGGCCTGCAGCCGCGTACCTATATCCAGCCCCATCGTCATTTGAGCGACGACAAGGCCGAGACGCTGATTGTGCTGAAGGGGCGTCTGGGCTTGCTGATTTTCGATGACCAGGGCGCAGTGATTGGCAAGCGTGTGCTCGAGGCGGGAGGGGAGTGCCTGGGCGTCGACCTGGTCCCGGGCGTTTTCCATGGCCTGGTGGTGCTGGAAGATGACAGCATCATGTTCGAATGCAAGGCGGGCCCGTATCGTCCGGTAGGCGAGGGTGAGCTGGCTGAGTGGGCGCCTCGCGACGGCGACGCGGGCGTCGGCGATTACCACGCCTGGATGCGCGCGCAGTTCGATTGAGCTTGCGCCCCATCTTGAGCCCGCTCCCTCACCTCGGGACCGGGCTTGCCCCGCGCCAGGGCCTGTGCGTAGAGTGCCTGCTCATGCCAAGGAGCCCCACATGCGTGCGATCGTCCCCCTCCTGCTGGCGGTGAGCCTGCCGCTTGCCGCCGCGCCGCTGCACAGCCAGTTCCTCCCGCCCGACGACCTCTCCCTGCGCCAGGAAGCACCGGCCAGCCAGCAACTGCTGCAGGTCACCGACTACAGCGTGGTGGTCGGTACCCAGCGCCAGTCCGACCAGCAGCCGATCCCGATCACCTCTTCCTTGCAGGTGCGCCTGAAGGGCAAGCCGCTGAGCAAGGGCTCGACCATCGGCCAGGTCCTGCTCAATTTCGACGGAGAGGGCGGCAAGAGCCTGAAGAAACCGGTGTACGACGACAAGACCCGCACCCTGACGCTCAACTACCCGCTGGCCAACTACCGTGTGGTCATGGACCTGCTGCGTAACGAGACGCTCTACGTTCAGTTCCTCACCTATGCCAACGGCCATATCTGGGCGGATCTGCACACCGGCACCGTACGTACGCGTTGAGGCTCGCCGTCGCCGGGGGGTAAACTGCCGGCCTTCGAAAATGTCCGTGATGGTCCAGTTGGAGTCGGCGATGCGTAAAGACAAGAAACAAGTGATTGGTGACGAGATCAGCGACGAGTACATCAAGACGTTCCTGCAGTTCGAGCCGGCCGATGGCCTGACTTCGCCTTCGCATCACAAGCTGATCAAGGGATACCGCGGCTTGCGCGTCGACGACTTCGAACGTTACGTCGGTTTCTTCGTGGCGGCCGGCTACGACCTGGATGGCAAGGACGAACATGGCAAGACTTTCGTCGAGGCCATCGCCGACCAGCGCAATGCGCCGGAGTACATCGAGATCATCGACAACGCCCGAGTTTGATCCGTGGCGTTGCGTGGGAGCGGCGCACCGTCGCTCCCACGAGGGTTTGCCCGCAAACAAAAAAACGCCCCGAAGGGCGTTTTTTTGTTTCAGCCGGATCAGGCGTAATGCTTGGCCGGGCTGTTTTCCACCAGCTCCAGCGCCACATCGTTTTCAGCGCTGATCTTGTGGTACAGGGCCGCGTCGGTGGCCAGGGTCTTCTCACGGGCGGGGAAGATTTCCTTGAGCTTGGCCGCCCAGGCGCCCTTGGCCTGCTCGGGGAAGCAGCGCTCGATCAGCTCGAGCATGATCGACACGGTCACCGAGGCGCCCGGCGATGCGCCAAGCAGCGCGGCCAGGCTGCCGTCCTCGGCCGAGACCAGCTCGGTGCCGAACTGCAGGATGCCGCCTTTCTTCGGATCCTTCTTGATGATCTGCACGCGCTGGCCGGCCACCTCCAGGCGCCAGTCCTCGGCTTTCGCCTCCGGATAGAAGCGGCGCAGCGATTCCAGGCGCTGCTCCATGGATTGCATCACTTCGCTGACCAGATACTTGGTCAGGTCCATGTTGTCACGGGCCACGGCTAGCATCGGGCCGATGTTGCCCATGCGCACCGACAACGGCAGGTCCATGAACGAGCCGTGCTTGAGGAACTTGGTGGTGAAGCCGGCGTATGGTCCGAACAGCAGCGATTTCTTGCCGTCGACCACGCGGGTGTCCAGGTGCGGCACCGACATCGGCGGGGCGCCGACCGCCGCCTGGCTATAGACCTTGGCCTGGTGCTGCTTGACGATTTCCGGGTTGTCGCAACGCAGCCACTGGCCGCTGACCGGGAAGCCGCCGAAGCCCTTGCTTTCGGGGATGCCGGACACCTGCAGCAGTGGCAGGGCGGCGCCACCGGCACCGAGGAAGACGAAGCGGGCGTCCACTTCACGGCTGCCGCCGCTGTTGACGTCCTTGATGCTCACGGTCCAGCCGCTGCCGTTGCGGCGCAGGCCGACGACCTTCTTGCTGTACTTGACCTGGGCATCCGGCGAGTCGCCAAGCAGCTTGAGGAGCTTGTTGGTGAGGGCGCCGAAGTTGACGTCGGTGCCCTTCATCACGCGGGTGGCGGCGATGTGCTGGTCGGCCGGGCGGCCTGGCATCATCAGCGGCATCCAGTCCTTCATCACGGCCTTGTCTTCGGTGTATTCCATCTCGGCGAAGGCGTGGTGCTGCTTGAGCAACTCGAAACGCTTCTTGAGGAACGAGACGCCCTTGTCTCCTTCGACGTAGCTCAGGTGCGGCACCGGGTTGATGAAGGCGCGCGGCGAGCCGAAGTTGCCTTTGCGGCTCAGGTAGGCCCAGAACTGGCGCGAAACCTCGAACTGGGTGTTGATGTGCACGGCCTTCTTGATGTCGATGCTGCCATCGGCGGCCTGCGGGGTGTAATTGAGCTCGCACAGGCCGGCATGGCCGGTACCGGCGTTGTTCCAGGGATTGGAACTCTCCGCGGCTCCGGAGTCCATCGCCTCGACGACCTCGAGCTTCAGGGTCGGGTCGAGCTCCTTGAGCAGTACGGCCAGGGTGGCACTCATGATGCCCGCGCCTACCAGTACCACATCAACCGATTCGTTCTGCGCCATTAACGCGTCTCCACAATCTACAGCACCTAATTGACAGCATAGGATCCCTGGGTTGGCCAGGATCGCCATGTCCGACTCTTCGCAGTTCTTGCAACTTCCGCGGACACCGCCAATCAGTCTTGGGTGTTCGGCTATTGAACGCCCATTGCCACGGGTGCGGCAATTCGACTTATGGTCAAGTGGTCCGTCGTGCGTTATGGACCGGCCTCAGGCATTCATCAGGGATGAGCGCTTTTGCCGTCTGTTCAGGGCTGTTCGGTACACATCTGCCGCTCTTGCACATGCCAGACTGTTCATTTGCTCGCCACACTCTCGTGAAGTTGTGAAAAACCGTTTTTTCACGCTCTTTTGGAGTCGTGAACCTCAAAAGTGGACTGCGCGATGGCAACCCGCAGGTTCATGCGCAGCGGACGGCCGGAAACAGCAGGCACGACAGCCAATGCAAGACCTGAGTGGAAGGCTCTCTGTGGGCGAAGCGTCGAGGGTGCCGGGTTGAAGCGGCGAATGCGGGGCCCGATCAGGAGACGTCCTTATAATCGGGGGGAGATTATAACGATGTCGCGGGCGGAAAGGGCGTACTTGTTGGGTTTTTATTGCAGCGTTTGTCAGGCTGCGAGGGTGCGTTGCTGCCAACGGCGCGTTGCACCGTCGCAAACCCGGGCGCTGGCCGGTAGCGGGTGGCCCAGCCAGGCCAGTCGCGCTTCGCTGACCGGCACCCAGGTGCCGTTGCCCGGCGGTGTGGCGCAGTGCTTGAAGGCCAGGCAGGTGCCATCGCTGTCGAGGCGGGCGTAGGTGGCGTGGCGCGGGCGGTGGAAGAGCAGGGTCCAGAGCGAGGCCATGACGTGGCGTCCTGTGAGTGAGGGCTGGCGCAAGGATAAACGCAGGGGCATGAAACGATTGTGACAAGCGGGCCGGGCGATGGCTGGCGTGTGGCGCGCTAGGTATACTGTGGGCCTTTGCCGCTTTTTCTGGAGAAATGCGCATGTTGCAACGTCTGTTGGTCGGTTTGTTCGCGGTGGCCAGCCTGAGCCTGGCCGGTTGTGCCCACAGCCCGCAGCAACTCAGCCCGCAACCCAAGCTCACCCAGCAATTGGCTCCGGTCGGCCACGGCCAGCCGGTGGTGGTCAGGGTTGTCGACGGGCGCGCCTCGCAGTCGCTCGGCACCCGTGGTGGCATGTACCCCGAGACCAGCACCATCACCGTCAATGGCAATGACGTGGTGCCCAAGCTGCAGGCCCAGGCCGAGGCGGCGGTGCGCCTGCTGGGCTTCACCCCAACGCCGAATGCCGGCAATGCCCCGCAGTTGACCGTGACCCTGGCCGAGCTCAAGTACCAGTCGCCCAAGGACAAGATGTACGTGACCGAGGCGACCATCGGTGCCACCTTCCGCGCTGACGTGTCGAATGCCAACCGTCGCTACAGCGGCCGTTACGGTGCGTCGCTGGACCAGCGCTTCGGCATGGCGCCGAACCAGGAAACCAACACCAAGCTGGTGAGTGACGTGCTCAGCGATGCCCTGACCCGCCTGTTCAAGGACCCGACCGTCGGTCAGGTGCTGGGCGAGTAAGTACGCCGATACAGCCATGAAAAAGCCCGCTGCCTGCGAAACAGGCAGCGGGCTTTTTCATGGCTGTATCTAGTGTGGTGTTTCACAAATAACGACCATAACTCGCGGTACTTTTTGCGCTCATGCGGCGTTGTCGCTCCTCGCCGTAGCTGGGCTACGACTCGTCGCGACGCCTTGCCTGAGCGCAAAAATCACTCGCGAGTTATTGGTCGTATTTGCAAAACACCACACTAGGGCCGGTCAGGCGGCCTGGACGTGAAAGTCCAGCAGGCTGATGCCAGTGTGCGGGTCGATCTCCGGCAGGTCGTCGTGGGCATGCCCGCCCAGGGCGCAATACACCAGCCACTGACGGTCCTGGACATTGATCGCGAAGCCGTCGATCAGCGCCTGTTGTTCGTCGCTCTGGGCCACGAGGTAGAGGCGGTCCTGGTTTTCGGCGTGCAGCATGACAAGCTCCGGTCAGTTGAAGGCCGACAGGGTGGCCTGTCTTGATGACGAGCGTGTGACAGATGAAATTAGGTTCTGTACGAAATGTGTCTGCGCGAAGGCCAGACAAGGCGAAACGGGGAGAGGAACGGCCGGGGTCGCGCCCGACTGTACTAGAGTACATGAGCATTCCGAGCCCCGTTTCAACGCAGTATGGGCGAGTGCAGATACATTTCGTACAGAGCCTGGATGACAGCTGGTCGCAAAGTGGCGGTGGTTGAAGTCGGCTTGGGTAGAATGCCGGGCTTTGCCACACGAGATACCGAGGTCGCGTAATGTCGTTGCAAGTGCTCTGGGGCTTCCTGGCCGCCCATCCGGCCAAGCTGATCAATCTGCTGGCTTTGCTGATCACCTGCCCCGGCGGGCTGCTGCTGCATGGTGCCCGGCGCCGCGAGGCGCTTGCGAAGGAAAGCCTGGCGATGGATGAGGGGGTGGTGGACGTGCTCGAGCAGCGGGTGCCGCGCTATTACTACATCCTCGGTTTCTGCTGCCTGGCGATGGCGTTGCTGCTGTCCTGGTTCAGCACCTGGATCTGAATCGCCGATGCCTACCCTGTAGGAGCGGCTTAAGCCGCGATCCAGGCAACGCGGTGCCTGGCACCCGCAAAGCGGGTGTTCGCGGCTAAAGCCGCTCCTACAGGTGCGTTATCAGGCTGAAGTGGGCTGCAGCCTCACCTGGTACTGATTGCGCACGGGGGTCGCGTACTGCTGCACCAGGTACGGCTGCTGCTCGACCGGGCAGGCGTCCAGGCGGCGCTGCCACTCTTCCTTGGCCTTGGCCAGTTCATCGGCCGGGAACAGCTTCTCCGCGCTCGGTACTTCGAGTGCCGCATCCTTCTCTGCCCACATCGCATAGGCCAGGTAATGCACCGGGAACAGCCGGTAGCCGCCGAGGATCTGCCGGTCGATGGCCTGCGCCAGCTGCTTGGTGTCCTCGTGGTACTCGGTCACCGGGGGGGCGAAGTTGATGTGAACCCGCCCTTTGTAGCCGGTGATGCCCTGGGCGATGCTGTTGTCGTCCTCGCCGGGTGCCTTCTTGTAGGTGCCGGTGGTGGCGCGGATGTATAGCTCGCGGGCCTTGGCCTGGTCGCAGGGGTCGTACTCGTAGCTGATCGACACGGGGATCAGGTTCAGGCTCTGGATCACCGCGCCGAACGGTTCGTCCTTGCGGCTCATGTGGAACATTTTCAGGATCGCCGAATCGGTGCGGTCGTCACCGTCCTTGGCGCGGCCTTCGGCCTGGGCGATCCAGATCGACGCGCCATCGTTGCGGATCGAGTGGTTGATATAGGCCGAGAGCAGTTGATAGGCGGCCAGTTTCTCGCGGCGGCCGCTGATCGAACGGTGCACGATGAAACTCTTGTTCAGGCGCATCATGTCGCTGACGAACGGCTTTTGCAGCAGGTTGTCGCCGATGGCGATGCGCGGTGTCGGCAGGCCGGCGTGGTATACCGCGTAGTTGACGAAGGCCGGGTCCATCACGATGTCGCGGTGGTTGGCCAGGAACAGGTAGGCGGTGCCGGACTTGAGCTGTTCGACACCGCTGTAGGTGACGCCGTCGGTCGCGCGGTCGATGGTGCGGTCGACGTAGTACTCGACCTTGTCCTGCAGGGTGGACACGCAGGTCACGCCGGCAAATTCCTTGCGCAGGCGCCGGGCGATCAGTGGTTTGAGCAGCCAGCCGAAGGCACCCGCCGCGCGCGGAAAGCGGAAGTGGGTGAGGATATCGAGGAATGCCGGGTCGCTGAGCAGGCGTGCCAGCACGGCAGGGACCTCAGCGTCGTCGTACGGTCGGATGGCATCGAATTCGCCCATCATGCTCTCTTGTTGGAAACGGCTAGGGTAATTAGGTAGGGGCGGGCTCCGAAAAACGGCTCGGACGCACACAGGCCCTGTAAACAGACCGGCAATTATACGCACAAGTCACTCCGGAGGCCGCGATGCTGGAAACTGCGATCTACGATTGCCCTTATTGTGGCGAGGAAGTCGAAACCACGGTGGACTTGTCCGGCGGTGACCAGCAATACATCGAGGACTGCCAGGTGTGCTGCAAGCCCATTCGCTTCGTGCTGCAGGTCCATGGTGAGGAGTGGATGCTGGATGTCTTTGGCGAGAACGACTGATGCGGCGAATCTATGAACCGGAAAGCCTGCTGGAGGCCCAGGTGCTGGTGGGCATGCTGGCCAGCGAAGGCATCGAGGTGCACCTGGTCGGGCGCGACCTGATGGGCGCCGTGGGCGAGTTGCCGATGCACGGCTTGCTCGGCCTGGCGGTGCCCGACGAGCAGGCCGGGTACGCACGGCAACTGATCGATGAGTACAATGCCGCCCAGCCGCTTGCCGGTGACGAACCGGAGAGTTATCCCGGAACCCTGATCTGCTAGGTTTTGATTTCGCCCATGTGTGGACGCTACGCCCTGTTTCGCTGGTCCCAGAGCTTCGCCGGCCTGCCGGGCTTCCCCCCGGGCCAGAAGGCCCAATGGAACATCGCGCCCGGCGCCTCGGTCCTGATTCAACGCCAGGTCGACGGCCAGTTGCAGCTGGCCAGCGCTCGCTGGGGGCTGACCCCGGCCTGGCTCACCGACCTTTCCCGTACACCAGCCCAGGCCCGTGCCGAAACCCTCGCCGAGCAGCCGATGTTTCGCGAGCCCCTGCGCCAGCGGCGTTGCCTGATGCCCGCCAACGGCTTCTACGAATGGCGCGGCACGGCGCGCAAGCGCCCGTACTGGGTGACACCGGGGGAGGGTGCGTCATTGTTCTTCGCCGCGGTGTGGGAGGTCTACCCGGTGCAGGAACAAGAGTGGTTGAGTTGTGCGGTGGTGACGCAAGCGGCGATGAACCAGCGTCGGCCGCTGATTCTGGACGAGGCCGAGCAGGCGCTGTGGCTGGATCCCGACACGCCGATGGCGAAGCTGCACGAGTTGCTGGCCAAGCCGCCGACGGCGCTGCGTGAGCGGGCGCTGGCGTATTTCGTCAACGATCCGAAGCTCGATGGGCCGGAGTGCCTGACCCCGGCTTGAGCAAACAGCTTTTCTGGCGGGAGCGGGCTTGCCCCGCGATGGCGGTGGTGAGGCGAGGATCGTATCGCGGGGCAAGCCCGCTCCCACACCCCCGCCCCTTTTGATACCTACACCCTGAATTGATTGATCAGGCGGCGCTGCTGCTCCGCCAGCTTGGTCAGCTCGGCGCTGGCCTGGCTCGACTCGTCGGCACCGCCCGCCACTTCGCCAGCCACCTGACCGATGTTGATCACATTGCGGTTGATGTCCTCGGCCACGGCACTCTGCTCCTCGGCGGCACTGGCGATCTGGGTGTTCATGTCGTTGATTACCGACACCGCCTGGGTGATGCTTTCCAGCGCCTCGGCGGCGCGGCTGGCCTGCAGCACGCTGTCGTCGGTCTTGCCCTGGCTGTCCTCCATCACCTTGACCACCTCGCGGGTGCCCTGCTGCAACTGCTGGATCATCTGCTGGATTTCCTCGGTCGCCTGCTGGGTCTTCTGCGCCAGGTTGCGCACTTCGTCGGCGACCACGGCAAAGCCGCGACCCTGCTCGCCAGCGCGAGCGGCCTCGATGGCGGCGTTGAGCGCCAGCAGGTTGGTCTGCTCGGCAATGGCGCGGATGGCCACGAGGATGGCATTGATGTTTTCGCTGTCGCGGGCCAGGTCCTGGACCACGGTGACTGCGCGACCGATCTCGCTGGCCAGGGCGCTGATGGCGCTGGAGGTGTCGCGCACGATTTCCAGGCCCTGGTTGGCCGCGCGGTCGGCCGCGCTGGCAGCCTGGGCCGCTTGCGTGGCGTTGCGCGCCACATCCTGGGCGGTCGCGGTCATTTCATGCACGGCGGTGGCTACCTGGTCGATCTCGGCCATCTGCTTGTGCACGCCCTGGTTGGTACGGATGGCGATGTCGGCGGTGTGCTCGGAGGAGTCGCTGACCTTCTGCACCGAGCCCACGACTTGACTGATCATGGCCTGCAGTTTGGCCAGGAAGGTATTGAAGCCCTTGGCGATGGCGCCCAGTTCGTCGGCCCGGTCGCTGTGCAGGCGGCGGGTCAGGTCGCCTTCGCCCTGGGCGATGTCGTCGAGCATCGCCACCATCTGCCTGAGCGGGCGGGCGATGCCCAGGGCCAGCAGCCAGATCACCAGCAGGCCAAGGGCGGCGATGCCGAGGCCGACGAGGGTCATGCCGGTGATATCGGTACGACGCTGTTCGGCCAGGTCCTGCTGCAGTTGGTTGACTTCGGCCATCACGGCGCTCAGCGGCAGTTCCAGCAGCAGTGTCCAGCGCGCATCGGTGTTGGCGACCTTGAACGGCAGGTACAGCTCGATGCGATCCTTGCCGGCGTCCACTTCGTAGTGCAGGGTTTCGCCGCTCAGGTTCTTGAGGGTGCCGGCTTCGTCGCTGTCCAGCACATCGCTGGCCTTCTCGCCGAATTTCGCCGGGTCACGGGTATAGGCCACCAGGCGGCCGTTGCTGGAAACCAGCGCCAGCTCCCCGGCGCCGTCGTACAGCTGGCGATCGGCGGCATTGAGCAGGTCCTGGATGAAGTTCACCGACAGGTCGGCGCCGGCCATGCCCTGGAACTGGCCATCGACCATGATCGGTTCGACGAACGACGCCAGCATGACCATCTTGTCGCCCACTTTATAAGGCGCGGGGTCGATCACGCAGGCCTTCTTCGACTCCTTGGGGCACAGGTAGTACTCGCTGGCGCGCACGCCGGTGGCGAGCACTGTGCGGTCGTCGACATCGGCCAGCTTGTCCTGGCCAAGGCTGCCATCACCATTGCGGAACCACCAGGGCAGGAAGCGGCCGTTGGCGCTGTCGATACCCACCAGGCTACTGCCGACGTAGCGGGCATCGGCATGGTCGAGGGCGTTGGGCTCCCAGCCAAGGTAAGCGCCGAGCACGCTTGGGTTGACCTCCACGGTGCGCTTGAGCTGGTTGATCAGGTGCTCGCGGTCGACCCGCATCAGCGGTTGTCCGTCGCTTGCCTGCATGCCGAGCATGGCGTTGCCGGTGGCCAGGCTGCGGGCGATCGACAGCGGGGCTTCGAGGCCGCGCTGGATTTCGCTGACCTGGGTGCGTGCCAGGGCGGTGAGGCGCTGCTCGATGACGTTCTCGAACTGTTGCTGGGTGCGCTGTTGCACCAGCGCCTGGGTGCGTTGCCCGGAGTAGACGGCGTACAGTACCAGGGCCGCGACAATGCTCAGCACGATGGCACCGGCCAGGGCGGCCACGGAAAACTGGATCGACTTGAACTTCATGGCAAAGCTCCGCGCGCAAGGAGGTTGTTACCGAGTGTTATCGGCGGGCTAATACCAAAGCATGAGGAACTTGTCAGAAATCTTACCTGCGGCTCTGGCAGGGGCGGGCGTCTGAGCCTAGGATACGCGGCACGTAAAAAGGGAGTGTTTTCATGCGTAAGTCATTCGTTGTCAGCATGCTGACGGTCGGCGTCCTGCTCGGCGGCTGCCAGGCGGTCAATACCACCAGTGGTGGTGCCGTGGGCGTCCAGCGCCAGCAATACATGTTCAGCATGCTTTCGACCGATGAGGTCAACAAGATGTACGCCCAGTCCTACCAGCAGACCCTCGGCGAGGCGTCGAGCAAGGGCGTTCTGGACAAGAGCAGCAATGATGCCAAGCGCGTGCAGGCCATCGCCAAGCGCCTGATCGCCCAGGCACCGCAGTTCCGGCCGGATGCCGCGCAGTGGAACTGGGAAGTCAACGTGATCAAGAGCGACGAGCTCAATGCCAACTGCGGCCCGGGCGGCAAGATCATCGTCTATACCGGGCTGATCGATCAGCTCCAGCTGACCGACGCCGAGATCGCCGCGGTGGTGGGCCATGAAATCGCCCACGCCCTGCGCGAGCACAGCCGTGAAGCGATGTCCAAGGCCTACGGCGTGGAAATGGCCCGCCAGGGCGCCGGCGCGATCTTTGGCCTGGGGCAGGACAGCATGGCCATGGCCGACACCGTGGTGAACTACGCCATGACCCTGCCCAACAGCCGTGCCAACGAGAATGAAGCCGACCTGATCGGCCTAGAACTGTCGGCCCGTGCCGGCTATGACCCGAACGCCGCGATCACCCTGTGGAACAAGATGAGCAAGGCGTCCGAAGGCGCGCCGCCAGAGTTCATGAGCACCCACCCGGCTTCGAGCAGCCGTATCGCCTCGTTGCAGGCGGCGATTCCGAAGGTGATGCCGCTGTATCAGGCGGCCAAGAAGTAAAAGCAGCTACAAGCTACAAGCTTCAAGCGGCAAGTAAGGATGCCCCTGCTCTTTCTTGCCGCTTGTAGCTTGCCACTTGCCGCTGCTTCACCCTATCCAGCCACTGGTCTTCATCGCCGAATACACCGCGACGATGGCCAGCACCACGAACGCGGTCGCCGCCAGGCGACGGATCAGCGTCAGCGGCAGTTTCTCCGCCGCGAAGTTGCCCGCCAGCACCACCGGCACGTTGGCGATCAGCATGCCCAGGGTGGTGCCGATGATCACCATGATCAGGTGCGGATACTGGGCGGCCAGCATCACCGTGGCCACCTGCGTCTTGTCGCCGATTTCGGCGAGGAAGAAGGCGATCAATGTGGTCACGAATGGCCCGAACCGTCGTGCGTTGCTGGTTTCGTCATCGTCCATCTTGTCCGGCACCAGCGTCCACAACGCGGTGGCGGTGAAGCTCGCGGCGAGGATCCAGTGCAGTACCGACTCGGTGAAGAAGCTGCTGACCCAGGCACCGACCGCGCCAGCGGCGGCATGGTTGGCCAGCGTCGCGGCGACGATCCCGGCAATGATCGGCCAGGGCTTGCGGAAACGGGCGGCGAGGATGAGCGCGAGTAATTGCGTCTTGTCGCCGATTTCGGCAAGCGCGACGATCGCGGTAGGGACGAGCAATGATTCCAGCATCAGGATTCCTACGGGGGCGGGTCGACACGGCTATGACACGTACGACCTCCCCGCCCCGGGTAAGGTGTGCGTGTCATAGGTCTTGTCAAACCCTGGACCTGTCTGCGCAGATCGTGGGTCGCACGCGCCATGGCCTGTGGGCCAAGTGTGTTGACGCGTACCGGGCGAGCAGGGTGCTCGCGGGAGACTACTCCCCTAGGACGGAGCGGATTCTGCCTAGGCGAATCGCTTTCGGCAAGCCCTGTTTTTATCCATGTGTTGCGCGGTAGATGCGAAAACCTTGTGCTTCGGCACGGATCTCACAGTTGCCCAGGGCGCCTTCGATCAGCGGCTGGTAACGCAGGAAGCTGTTGGCTACCAAACGGATTTCCCCACTTTTTCGCAGATGTTCCCTGGATTTTTTCAGAAGATTTTCCGAGGCGTGATAGTCGGTGTGTACACCGGTATGGAACGGCGGATTGCTCAGGATAACGTCCAGGCCGCGGGGAGCGGCATCGATCCCGTCACCGCTGATCACCTCGCCTTCCAGACCATTGGCGGCGAGGGTCAGGCGACTGGCCGCGACCGCGAAGGCATCGACATCGAGCAAGGTGACCTGGCTCTGCGGATAGCGACGCTTGATGGTGGCGCCGAGCACCCCGGCCCCACAGCCGAAGTCCAGGACATGGCCGATCGGCAGGCCGTCGAGGTGCTCCAGGAGCAGCGCGGTGCCCTTGTCCAGACGCCCGTGGCTGAACACGCCGGGGAGGCTGATCACCTGCAGCGGGCCATCTTCGAGCGACAGGTCGAAGCGTTCGGCCAGGCTTTCCAGCGGCTTGGCCTCGGGCGCGTTGTCCACGGTCACCTGCCATAGCTGGCAGTGGCGGGCGCTGTCGAGCTTGCGCGGCCTGCCGAAGGCCTGCAATTGCTTGGCCGCGCCTTCGACGCCGCCGCGTTTCTCCCCCACCAGGTACAGCGTGCGACCGGCAAGGCGCGAGGCCAGGGCGTTGAGCAGGTAGGCCGCCAGCTCGCGAGACTTGGGCAGGAACAGCACGGCGGCGTCGAAGGCTACCTCGGGCACCTCGACACCGTAATGGCTGCGCCCGGCGAAGCGGCTCTCGAGCACGGCCTGGTCGCCGGCATGCCAGGTCCAGCCGTGGGCCCCGGGCAACTGGCCGAGCAGGCCATCGGCCTGGGCGCCAGCGACCAGCAGTGGGCCTTGGAACAGCTCTGCCTGGCGGAGCAACACTTCACTGCGCGGGTCCATGGACGACGCCTCCTGAAAAAGTGGCGCAGTGTACCAGAGGCGGGTCAGCCGACCACGCGTCGCGGCTGACCGGCGAAGTAGGCCTGGGCGTTCTCGGCCAGCTGGCCGACGATGCGCTGGCGCGACTCTACCGCGCCCCAGGCGCTGTGCGGGGTGATGATCAGGCGGGGAATGTCCGCCGCCAGCAGTGGGTTGCCGTTGACCGGCGGTTCGACGCTCAGCACATCGGTAGCTGCGCCACCCAGGTGGCCGCCGCGCAGCGCGTCGGCCAGGGCCTGCTCGTCGATCAACCCGCCGCGGGCGGTGTTGACCACCAGTGCGCCGGGCTTGAGCAGCGCCAGCTCGCGGGCACCGATCATGTGCCGGGTCTGCTCGTTGAGCGGGCAGTGCAGGGTCAGGGCATCGACCTGCGGCAGCAGCTCATGCAGTGGCAGGCGGTCGGCCCGGGGCGGGCGGCCGGGGATCTGCCCGCTCAGCACGCGCATGCCGAAGGCCTCGGCCAGGCGCGCCACCGCGCCGCCCAGTTCGCCGTGGCCAAGCAGGCCAAGGGTCTTGCCCTCCAGCTCGACGATGGGGAAGTCCAGCAGGCAGAACTGGCTGGCCTTGGCCCATTGCCCGGCCTTCACCGCCTGGTCGTAGTCGCACAGGCGCGTGGCCAGGGCCAGCAGCAGGGCCAGGGTGTGCTGGGCCACCGACGGCGTGCCGTAGCCCTGGCAGTTGCTTACGGTGATGCCCTGGGCACGGGCGGCGGCCAGGTCGACATTGTTGGTGCCGGTGGCGGCCACCAGGATCAGCCTGAGTTGCGGGTTGGCGGCCAGCGTGGCGGCATCGAGCATCACTTTGTTGCTGATGACGGCCACGGCACCGTGCAGGCGTTCGGCGACCTGCTCCGGGCGGGTCGTGGCATGCAGTTGCAACGTGTCGAACTGGGCACGCAAGGGCGCAAGGTCGAGGTCACCCAGGTCCAGTGACTGGTGATCGAGAAACACGGCGCGACGTGGGCTGGACATCAGGGGCTCCGGTGGCAGGGCGGGATGGGGTTGGCGCAGTGTCCGGCCCGGCGCCGTCGCTCGTCAACGGTCGCGCCTGCGCTCATACCTGCAGGACATAAATCATTCCTTCGGCTGATTTGACCGATGCGTCACCGAACTACAGTTGTTGCCTGAACTGTCCTGCCCGCTTTGAAGAAAAAGGGATACCCATGTTGCAGACGCGCATCATCAAGCCCGCCGAGGGCGCCTACCAGTACCCACTGCTGATCAAGCGCCTGCTGATGTCCGGCAGCCGCTACGAAAAGACCCGCGAGATCGTCTACCGCGACCAGCTCCGTCTCACCTACCCGCAACTGAACGAGCGCATCGCCCGCCTCGCCAACGTGCTGACCGAGGCTGGGGTGAAGGCCGGCGACACCGTGGCGGTGATGGACTGGGACAGCCACCGCTATCTGGAATGCATGTTCGCCATCCCGATGATCGGCGCCGTGGTGCACACCATCAACGTGCGCCTGTCGCCGGAGCAGATCCTCTACACCATGAACCACGCCGAAGACCGGTTCGTGCTGGTCAACAGTGATTTCATCGGCCTCTACCAGGCCATCGCCGGGCAACTGACCACGGTGCAAGGTACCGTGTTGCTGACCGATGGGCCGGACAAGTCTGCCGACCTGCCGGGCCTGCAAGGCGAGTACGAGCAGTTGCTGGCCGCGGCCAGCCCGCACTATGACTTCCCCGATTTCGATGAAAACTCGGTGGCCACCACCTTCTATACCACCGGCACCACGGGTAACCCCAAAGGAGTGTATTTCACCCATCGGCAGCTGGTGCTGCACACGCTGGCCGAAACCGCGGTACTCGGCAGCCTGGACAGCGTGAGGCTGCTGAGCAGCAACGATGTCTACATGCCGATCACGCCGATGTTCCATGTGCACGCCTGGGGCATCCCCTACGCGGCGACCATGATGGGCATCAAGCAGGTCTACCCGGGGCGCTATGAGCCGGACATGCTGATCAGGCTGTGGCGTGAGGAGAAGGTGACCTTCTCCCACTGCGTGCCGACCATCCTGCAGATGCTGCTCAACTGCCCGTCGGCAGCCGGCCAGGATTTCGGTGGCTGGAAGATCATCATCGGCGGCAGCGCGCTCAACCGCGCGCTGTATCAGGCTGCACTGGCCCGGGGTATCCAGCTCACCGCCGCCTACGGCATGTCCGAAACCTGCCCGCTGATCAGTGCCGCGCACCTGAACGACGAGCTGCAGGCCGGAAGCGAGGATGAGCGTACCAGCTACCGGATCAAGGCCGGGGTGCCGGTGCCATTGGTCGAGGCCGCCATCGTCGATGGCAATGGCAATTTCCTGCCTGCCGATGGCGAAACCCAGGGCGAACTGGTGCTGCGCGCGCCCTGGTTGACCATGGGTTATTTCCGCGAGCCGGAGAAGGGCGAGGAACTCTGGCAGGGTGGCTGGCTGCACACCGGCGATGTCGCCACGCTCGATGGCATGGGTTTCATCGATATTCGCGACCGCATCAAGGACGTGATCAAGACCGGTGGCGAGTGGATTTCTTCGCTCGACCTGGAAGACCTGATCAGTCGCCACCCTGCAGTACGAGAAGTGGCTGTTGTGGGCGTGCCTGACCCGCAGTGGGGGGAGCGCCCGTTTGCGCTGCTGGTGGTGCGCGAGGGGCAGAGCATCGAGGCGCGTGCGCTCAAGGAACATCTGAAGCCTTTCGTGGAGCAGGGACACATCAACAAGTGGGCGATTCCCAGCCAGATCGCCCTTGTTACTGAAATTCCCAAGACCAGCGTCGGCAAGCTCGACAAGAAGCGCATCCGCGTCGACATCAGCCAGTGGCAGGCCAGTAACAGCGCTTTCCTTTCTACCCTGTAACGCGGGCGCGGGTCGCGCTTTCTCAAGCGCGACCCCGCAAGCTAGACAGGATGACGCCTTGTCAAACGACAGAATTGAGCCATGCTTGAGCACTGCCAGCGCGCAGGCCGGCCGATCGGGGTGGGCCGCAAGCAGGACGCGCAAATCACACTTTAGAGGGATCAAGCACCTGTGACCGCTGGCTATAGTCGGGTCAGGGGATTTTCAGGAATGGGGGAGGGCGCCGCACGGCAACGCGCGGCGTCACGGGCAGGAGCCTGCTTCACCAGGCGCTCGAGCCGTTTCTGAAAGGACTCACTGCCATAACAAAAAAGTACATGGAGTAGCGTCGATGACATCTGCAAACCCGTTCTGGCGCCGGGCGAAACTGCCTCTGGCCGTCAGCCTCGCTTCCACGCTCGCAAGTCCTGCTTTCGCGGTCAGCTTCAACATCGGTGAAATCGAAGGCCAGTTCGACTCGTCGCTCTCCGTTGGCGCCAGCTGGTCGACGGCCAACCCCAACAAGAACCTCATCGGGGCCAACAACGGCGGCAGGGGGCTGTCGCAGACCTCCGACGATGGCCACCTGAACTTCAAGAAAGGCGAGACGTTCTCGAAGATCTTCAAGGGTATCCACGACCTGGAGCTCAAGTACGGCGATACGGGCGTGTTCGTCCGTGGCAAGTACTGGTACGACTTCGAGCTCAAGGATGAAAACCGCCAGTTCAAGGACATCAGCGATTCGAA
This sequence comes from Pseudomonas sp. TE6288, assembly GCF_054062095.1. Taxonomy (NCBI): domain Bacteria; kingdom Pseudomonadati; phylum Pseudomonadota; class Gammaproteobacteria; order Pseudomonadales; family Pseudomonadaceae; genus Pseudomonas; species Pseudomonas sp. TE6288. The sequence continues at coordinate 185,252 of NZ_JBSSEW010000012.1, read as the reverse complement.
CCGCAAGGAGGGCGCCAAGTCTTCGGGCGCGGAACTGCTCGACGCTTTCGTCTACCACAACTACAGCATCGGCGACCTGCCCGGCAACGTACGCTTGGGCAAGCAGGTGGTGAGCTGGGGTGAGAGTACCTTCATCGGCGGCGGTATCAACGCCATCAACCCCATCGACGTGTCGGCGTTCCGCCGTCCTGGCGCGGAGATCAAGGAAGGCCTGATCCCCGTCAACATGTTCTACGTGTCGCAGAGCGTGACCGACAACCTCACCGCCGAAGGCTTCTACCAGATCGAGTGGGACCAGACCGTCGTCGACAACTGCGGGACCTTCTTCTCCCAGCCTGACGTGATCGCCGACGGCTGCAACAACAACCTGGCGGTGTTGGCCAAGCAGGCCAACGTGTCAAGGAGCCTGGCCGCGCAGATCGGCCCGTTTGCCGGGCCTGCCATGAACGCATTGACCGGGCAGGGCGTGTCCTGGGGCTCGCCGGACGAAGGCGTGATCGTGCGCCGCGGCCCCGACCGTGATGCCCGTGACAGCGGCCAGTTCGGTGTGGCCCTGCGCTACATGTACGAGCCGCTGAACACCGAGTTCGGTGGCTACTTCATGAACTACCACAGCCGGGCGCCAATCTTCAGCGGCCGCGGCGCCGCCGCCGGCTTCTACAACCCGGCCAACCTGGCTGGGGCACTGGTCAGGGCAGGTGTTCCGGGGGCCGCCGCCACCAACCCGGCCCTGCTCCAGGCCCTGATGCCGTTGTACGTGGCGGGTAACTCCAGCTACTACGTCGAGTACCCGGAAGACATCCGCCTCTACGGCCTGAGCTTCTCCACCACCTTGCCCACCGGCACGGCCTGGAGCGGTGAGATCAGCTACCGGCCGAATGCGCCGGTGCAGTTGAACACCACCGACATCCTCTATTCAGGGCTGACGCCGCTGGACCCCAATGCATCCGTCCTCAAGGGCACGCCTAACACTGACCAGCCAGGCTATCGCCGCAAGGAAATCACCCAGCTGCAAACCACGTTCACCCACTTCTTCGACCAAGTCATGGGCGCCGAGCGTCTGACCATGGTCGGCGAGGTAGGCTGGACTCACGTCGGCGGTCTGGAAAGCACCTCCAAGGCCCGCTATGGCCGCGACCCAGTCTATGGTCCAGGCCCGCTGCCCAACGGTCGCTGCCAGAGCCTCAACGCCACCACGCTGGCGGGTGTCGAGCAGAACAACCTGTCGCGCTACTGCGAGAACGACGGCTTCACCACCTCCGACTCCTGGGGTTATCGCGTTCGTGCCATCTGGGACTACAACAACGTCTTCGCTGGCGTGAACCTGCGCCCGAGCGTGGCCTGGTCCCACGACGTCGACGGCTACTCCCCGGGCCCTGGCGGCAACTTCGAGGAAGGGCGCAAGGCCGTCAGCCTGGGCCTGGACGCCGAGTACCAGAACACCTACACGGCGAGCCTGTCGTACACCAACTTCTTCGATGGCAAGTACACCACCGTGGATGACCGCGACTTCGTCGCCCTCAGCTTCGGCGTGAACTTCTAAGAACATTGATCCAGGACGACAAAGAATGAAAATGACCACACGTCTGCTGCAAGCCGGTGTACTGGGCATGTCCCTGCTGGCAACCAGCGTCATGGCTGCGGTTTCCGCTGACGAGGCCGCCAAGCTGGGCGCGTCGCTCACCCCGATGGGGGCCGAGAAGTCCGGTAACGCCGATGGTTCCATCGGCCCGTGGGAGCCGCTGTCCAAGAGTGCCGGCAGTGCCGACGCCAAGGGCTTCCTCTCCGACCCTTACGCCAGCGAAAAACCGCTGTTCACCATCACCGCGCAGAACGTCGACCAGTACAAGGCCAAGCTTTCGCCTGGCCAGGTGGCGATGTTCAAACGCTACCCGGATAGCTACAAGATTCCGGTGTACAAGACCCACCGCAGTTCCACGGTGCCGGACGATGTCTTCGCCGCGATCAAGGAAAACGCCACCAAGACCACCCTGGTCGCCGGTGGCAACGGCCTGGAGAACTTCAAGACAGCCGTGCCGTTCCCGATTCCCAAGGATGGCCTGGAGGTGATCTGGAACCACATCACCCGCTACCGTGGCGGCAGCGTGACTCGCCTGGTCACCCAGGCCACCCCGCAGCAGAACGGCTCTTACAGCCTGGTGTACTTCCAGGACCAGTTCGTCTTCCGCGACAAGATGAAGGACTACGATCCTGCCAACCCCGGCAACATCCTGTTCTACTTCAAGCAGGAAGTGACCGCTCCGGCACGTCTGGCCGGGACCGTGCTGCTGGTCCACGAAACCCTCGACCAGGTCAAGGAGCCGCGCAAGGCGTGGATCTACAACGCCGGCCAGCGCCGCGTGCGCCAGGCGCCGCAAGTGTCGTACGACGGCCCGGGTACCGCTGCCGATGGCCTGCGCACCTCCGACAACCTGGACATGTACAACGGCGCGCCAGACCGTTACGACTGGAAGCTCGAAGGCAAGAAGGAGATGTACATCGCCTCCAACGCCTACAAGCTGGACGATCCGAAGCTCAAGTACAGCGACATCATCAAGGCCGGGCATATCAACCAGGACCTGTCGCGCTATGAGCTGCGTCGCGTCTGGCACGTGGTTGCCACGCTCAAGCCAGGTCAGCGCCATATCTATGCCAAGCGTGACTTCTATATCGACGAGGACACCTGGCAGGCTGCGGTGATCGACCAGTATGACGGCCGCAACCAGTTGTGGCGTGTTTCCGAGGCCCACGCCCAGCCGTACTACAACGTGCAGGTGCCGTGGTACACCCTGGAAGCCATCTACGACCTGCAATCGGGTCGCTACCTGGCGCTGGGCATGAAGAACGAAGAGAAAAGTGCCTACAACTTCGGCTTCAGCGCCAGCAAGGCCGAGTTCCAGCCGGCTGCCCTGCGTCAGTCAGGTGTCCGTTGAGCCATTAAGTGCAACCTCCGTTTGATCTCCCAGAACGCCCCGGCTTGCCGGGGCGTTTCTCTTTCCGCGAGGGAGATTTACTGCTGTCTATCAGTGTTGTTTCTTTTTGTCGTAGTCTTTATCGCGCAAAGCGCGCGCATCATCTTCAAATAAGCAACGTTTGCCGCTAGTCTCGCAACAAACCGTACTGCCGCCATATTCCAATCAGAACGAGCCGGCCATGACAGACTTGTCCCGTACGCATGGAGTCGCCAGCCAGGCCCTGGGCCTGTTGGACGGGCGTTTCTTCCGGCCACCGCTGCCGGAGGCGCACGTGCCTCGGGCACGCCTGTGCCAGCGCCTGCAAACGGGCCTGTCGGGGCGCCTGCTGTTGGTGAACGCGCCTGCGGGGTTCGGCAAGAGTTCCCTCGCCATCGAGTTCTGTCAGGAACTGCACAGCCATTGGCGCAGCCTCTGGCTAGGGTTGAGCCAGCGCGATGCCGACCCGGGCCGCTTTCTCGAGCGCCTGCTCGAAGGGCTGCAGCAGTTCTGCCCGGCGCTCGGCGGGCAGGCCATGGGTCTGTTGAAGATGCGCCAGCGTCACCAGCCGTTCGCCTTCGAGGAGTGGCTCGATGGGCTGCTCGATGAGCTCGCGCTCTACCTGCAGCCGGACACCCCCCTGTTGCTGGTGCTGGATGACTACCATCTGGCTCAGGGTCCGGTGCTCGATCGATGCCTGCAGTTCTTCCTCAATCACCTGCCTGCCGGGCTGGTCCTGCTGGTCACCAGCCGTCAGCGGCCCGACTGGCACCTGGCCCGCCTGCGCCTGTCGCGCCAGCTGGTCGAGCTCAATGAGCAGGACTTGCGCCTGACTGCCGATGAAGCGCTGGCGGTCATTGGCCGCCAGCCCACCGGTCTGCGCGGCCAGGCCCTGGACAACTTGATCCAGCGCAGCGACGGCTGGGTGGCCGGGCTGCGCTTCTGGCAGCTGGCGGCCAGCGAATCCGGCGATGACAACGCCTTGCCCCAGGCACTGCATGGCGGCGAGGGTTTGATTCGCGATTACCTGCTCGAGGAAGTGATTGAAATCCTGCCGGCGCCCGTGCAGGCGTTTCTCTACGACACCGCCTGCCAGGAGCGTTTCTGTGCTGAGCTGTGCGATGCCCTGCGCGAGCGGCACGACAGTGCCGAGATCCTGCGCTACCTGCAGGCCCACCAGGTGTTCCTGGTACCGCTGGATGAGCATGGGCTGTGGTTCCGCTATCACCATCTGTTTTCCGACCTGTTGCGCAGCCGGCAGGCCAGTGGCCCCCAGGCGGGGTTGCACTTGCGCGCCTGCCGCTGGTTCGAAGGACAGGGCCTGCTGGACGAGGCGGTGGAGCAGGCCCTGCGGGCCGGTCACCTGGATGTGGCGGCGGACCTGGTACAAAGCCTGTCTGAGGAGCAACTGCTCGCCGAACAGAATGTCGGCATGCTGCTGCGCTGGAAAATGGATTTGCCCGACAGCCTGCTGATCAGCACGCCCAGGCTGATAGTCCTGTACAGCTGGGCCCTGGGGCTTGCCTGCCAGTTGGACGCCGCCGAGGAACTGGCGGCCTACCTGAGCCGTTTCCTGCCCGCGCCTTCGGCCACGGCGCAGAAGTCGATGCTGGCCCAGTGGCTGGCCTTGAGCGGGGTCATCGCTCGCGGCCGTGGTGATCGCGAGCGAACCCTCGCCTATTGTGGCGAGGCGCTGCAGAGCCTGCCGAGCAAACGTTATGGGCAGCGGCTGGTCTGCCTGTCGACCTTGTCGAACCTGGCCATTGCCGATGGCGATTTCTGGCGGGCGCGCGGCTGGAACCGAGAGGCGCTCGAGCTGGCGCAACGGGTCGGCAATCCGCTGTTCGAGGCTTTGGCCCATTACGACCGGGCGCGGGTGCTGCACGCTAGAGGCGAAGTACTGCGGGCACTGGATGAAGTGCGCGAGGGGTTGCAACGGTTGCAGGGCCTGTCGGGCCAGCGCCTGTACGCAGTGCGCGCCCGCCTCACCTTGTACGAGGGGTACCTGTTGGCTGCCCGCCTGCACTGCGCGCCAGGCCGTGCGCGTTTGCGCGCCGGGCTCAGCGAGGCACGGAGTTGTCGCGACATCAGTGTCCTGATCGGACATTGCGTGATTGCTTCGCTCGATGGGCGCGAAGGGCGGTTCGCCGAGGCATTTTCCGAGCTGGCCGAGGCCGAGCGGTTGATGCATATCTGGGATGTGCCTCCGATCTTCTACCTGGCCATGATTACACTGGTGAAGTGCGAGCTCTGGCTTGCCCAGGGCCGTACGGACTTGGCCGAGTCCTGGCTGTTGCGCCTGGGGCAGACCTACGGAGGCGAGCAGCCTGCCGCGGCGCCGGAGTTCCACCCCTTGTTGCCGCTGCACATCGAGTTGCAGCAAGCGTTGCTGGAGCGGGTGCTGGCCCGTGTCGACGAGGCTGAAGCGAGGCTGCGCAGGCTGATAGAGCGCGGGCAGGCCAGCGCAGGCATGACGCTGGTGGTCAGCGCGCAATGCCAGTTGATCGCGCTGCTGTTCGCCCAGGGGCGCGAGCCCGAGGCGGCCAAGCTGCTTGCACAGGCACTGGAGGCTGCGCAAGGAGGTGCCTTGCAGGCATTCCAGCGCTTGATCGAGGAGCAGCCGCAATGGCTGCGTGAGCAGTTGGCCGGCCGTGCCGCCTGCCCCGTGCAGCGTGATCTGCTGACGCACCTGCCGGAAACCCTCGTCGCCGGGACCTGTGCCACCGAGGCCCTGAGCGGCCGCGAGTTCGCCGTCCTGGAGCTTATCGCCCAGGGCTGCTCGAACCAGCAGATCAGCGAGCGGCTGTTCATTTCCCTGCATACGGTCAAGACCCACGCCAGTCATATCAACAGCAAGCTGGGCGTGGAGCGGCGTACCCAGGCGGTGGCCAGGGCCAAGTCCCTCGGGTTGCTCGTCTAGTGGTCTACAGCAGGGGCGGCCGTTAACATAGCGGCACAAGGCTATCGCCGTTCCGGGCTCATCTTTCTCGATCCGCTGCCGATACACTTTTCGGCGATACGCATCGCCGCGCCACTTCCCACTTCTTCCAATACAGGTCGTGTTGATGCTGCAGTACGGGCAAAAAAGCTTTCTGATCGTCGACGACTTTACCGACTTCCGTACCTCGACCCGCTCGATGCTTCGCGAGCTGGGCGTACGCGACGTGGACACCGCCGACAGTGGCGAACAGGCGCTGCGCATGTGCGGGCAGAAACGCTACGACTTCATCCTTCAGGATTTCCACCTGGGTGATGGCAAGAAGAATGGCCAGCAGGTGCTCGAGGACCTGATTCTCGACAAGCTCATCAGCCATGAATGCGTGTTCATCATGGTCACCGCTGAAAGTAGCCAGTCCATCGTGCTCAGCGCCATCGAGCACGAGCCCGACGCCTACCTGACCAAGCCCTTCAATCGCGTGGGCCTGGCCCAGCGTCTGGAGAAGCTGACCCAGCGCAAGACCTTGCTCAAGCCTATTCTCCAGGCCCTGGATCGCAGCCGCCCGGCCGAGGTGCTCGCCGCCTGCGCCGAGCTGTGCAAGAAAGACCCGCGGTTCGCCCCGTTGTGCCTGCGCTATCGCGCCGATGCCCTGCGCGACCTCAATCGTTTCGACGAACTGGAGAAATTCCTCAAGAACATCCTGGCCAGCCGCCCACAGCCCTGGGCCTACGCGGCGCTCGGCAGCCTGTTGCACAAGCGTGGCCAGAACGCCCAGGCCCAGGGCGTCTACGAGCAGGCCCTCAAGGCCTTCCCGATCATGCCCAACCTGTACGATGGCATGGCCGATGTGCTGGTGGCCCAGGGCGAAACCAAGCGCGCCCAGCACATGCTCGAAGAGGCTGTGCGCCTGTCGCCGCTCGCCGTGCGCCGCCAGGCTGCGCTGGGCAAGCTGGCGCTGGACAACGCCGACTTCGAAAGCGCGTCCAAGGCCTATCGGCATGCGGTCAACCAGGGGCAGAGCTCGCGCTACAAGGACGCCGAAAGCAATCTCGGCCTAGTCCAGGCGCTGATGAGCAAGAACACCGGCAACGGTCTCGATGCGCGTACCCGGGTGGAAATCAACACCGTGCTCAGCGAGGTGGCCAAGGAGAACGTCGAGGACCAGGGTCTGCAGGTGCGCGCCCGCTTGATGAAGGCCGCCAGCCTGCAGCAGGCCGGTGACCCGGATACCGCCGCCAAGCTCACCGAGCAGGCGATGCTGCGCCTGGAAAAAATGGATCAGTTCTTCTCCGTCGAGGCGGCGCTGACAGTGGCCAAGCAGTTGCAGCAACTCGGTCAGGACGCGGCGGGCACCTCTATCCTCAAGGGCTGCGTGGAAACCTACGGGGACGATCCCAAGGTCATGCAGAGCGTCGCCAAACTCACCGACGACCCGCTGGTGCTGGGGGCGGTGACCGAAGCCGTGGACCTCAACCGCCAGGGCGTGCGCAGCTACCAGGGTGGCCAGCTCAACGAGGCGCTGGGCATGTTCCGCAAGGCGCTGTCGCTGCAGCCGAAGAACATCAGTATCGCCCTGAACACCGCCCAGGCGCTGCTGCGCATCGGCGGCGAGACGCCACCGCCGGGGTTGATGCAGGAGTGCCGCGACTGCCTCACCAGCGTGGCCGGGATTCCCGCCAGCGACAGCCGCTATGACCGTTACCGCAAACTGCACATCCGGGTCTTTGGCGCATGAACCAGGACAACCAGGGGCTGGATTTTTCCACGGTGATCGCCTCCACCGTGCACGACCTGAAGAACTCCCTCTCGGCGCTGACCCACGCCCACAGCCAATGGCTGGCGCGCCTGCCCGAAGAGCTGCGCGGGGGTACCGAGCAGGGCGTGGTGGAGCACGAGCTCAGCCACCTGAACGGCATGCTGGTGCAGTTGCTGGGGCTGTACAAGCTGGGCGTCAACCAGTTGCCCATCTGCCCGGACTACCACGAGCTGGACGACTTCATCGAGGCCCAGCTGGCGGCGCAGGAGGACGTGATCAAGCACCGCGACATCCTCGCCACCTGGCGCATCGAGACCGAAAGCCCATTGGGCTTCTTCGACCGTGAACTGGTCGCCTCGGTGGTGGCCAACGTCCTTACCAACGCTATCCGCTATGCCGGCCACGCCTTGTTGATCAGCATCGAGGAAGAGGGCGAGCAGCTGGTGATCAGCGTCAACGACGACGGCGCCGGTTATCCACAGCGCATGCTCGAACGCCAGCATGACTACGTGCAGGGCATCGATTCGCAGAGTGGCAGTACTGGATTGGGGCTGTATTTCGCGGCGCGGATTGCCGCGTTGCACGAGCGCAATGGCGTGCGCGGGCGGATCGAGATCGCCAATGGCGGGACGCTGGGGGGCGGGTTGTTCCGGTTGTATCTGCCCTGAAGACGGTAGAAATTGTTGCCTGCATGGGCTCGTTTCCCAAGATAAAGTGAGGCATTTCCTTCTCGCTGCAGGTGGTCTTTTTTCTGCGCTGGACGAGTGGCAATGTAGATACTTGGTTTCTACATTTCACTTGCTATCGCCGGGAGGGTTTCTACTATGTATCTACCGTGGGAGATACTTATGCAGATCAAGATTCAGCAGTGGGGAAACAGCGCCGCTATTCGAATTCCCTCCACCGTCCTCAAGCAGATGCGTCTTGAAGTGGGGTCAACCCTGAGTCTGGATACGGCTGGCGAGAGCATGGTGCTCAAGCCTGTCAGATCGAAGCCCAAGTACACGCTTGAAGAGTTGATGGCGCAGTGCGATCTGAATGCTCCGGAGCCGGAGGACATGGCTGCCTGGAACATGATACGTCCGACCGGGCGTGAAGTGTGAGGCGCGCCAAGTTCGCGAGGGGAGACATCGTCAGGGTCAACCTGGACCCTACCGTTGGTCGAGAGCAGCAGGGTGCGGCACGACCAGCACTGGTCCTTACCCCGAGCACGTTCAACATTTCCGGGCTTGCAGTGATCGCGCCGATATCGCAGGGCGGGGATTTTGCCCGACATGCGGGATTCGCGGTTACGCTTAGCGGCGCCGGTACCCAGACGCAAGGCGTATTGCTCTGCAATCAGATCCGGGTCGTTGATCTGGAGGCAAGGCAAGCCAAGCGCATCGAGTCTGTGCCTGAGGCGGTAATCCTGGATGCGTTGGCGCGCGTTCAAACACTATTCGAGTAATAGATCGTTTTCATGGCAAATCCTGTGGTAACCCTCATCCGCGAAACCTTCCCCGTTGGCCCCTTGCAGTGCAACTGCACCTTGATCGGTGACCCGGTCAGCAAGCACGCCATCGTCGTCGACCCGGGCGGGGACGAGCAGAAGATCCTCGCCCGCCTGCAGCATCATGGCCTGACCCTGGTGAGCATCATCCACACTCACGCGCACTTCGACCATTTCCTCGCCTCGGGCAGGCTCAAGGAGTTGACCGGCGCCACGCTGCACCTGCACAAGGCCGACCAGCCGCTGTGGGAAAACCTGGAAATGCAGTGCCAGATGTTCGGCGTGCCCTATACGCCGGTACCGTCGCCGGACCGCTGGCTGAGCGACGACGAGGCGCTGGCCTGCGGCTGCGGCGTGGCGTTGCACACCCCCGGGCACACGCCGGGTTCGATGAGTTTCTGGTTCGCCGAGCACAAGTTGCTGATCGCCGGCGATACCTTGTTCCGCCGTGGTGTCGGGCGCACCGATTTGTGGGGAGGCGATCAGCGGGCTATCGTTCGTTCCATCAAGGAACGGCTGTACCGCCTGGATGAGGACGCCATCGTGGTGACCGGCCATGGCCCGGACACCCGCCTCGGCGACGAGATGCGCGAGAACCCCTTCGTGCGCGCCTGAGGTTTCATGGAATTTTTCCGCTGCGCTGCAATCCAAGGCTGGCATAGATCCGTAGTCGATCCGCTGCACTTTTGAATTTCAGTAGGAGCTTGTCCATGTTCACCATGCGTCGTCTGATTATCGTCGCTACCGCCGCCGCACTGATGTCTGGTTGTGCCAGCCCCAACCCGTATGACAGCCAGGGCCAGGCGCAGGGCTCCACAGGGATGAGCAAGACCGCCAAGTATGGTGGCCTGGGCGCGCTGGCCGGCGCCATCGCCGGTGCCGCCATCGACCACAACAACCGTGGCAAGGGCGCATTGATCGGCGCCGCCGCGGTCGGTGCCGCCGCTGCCGGTTACGGCTACTACGCCGACAAGCAGGAAGCCGAGCTGCGGGCACAGATGGCCAATACCGGCGTCGAGGTACAGCGCCAGGGTGATCAGATCAAACTGATCATGCCGGGCAACATTACCTTCGCCACCGATTCGGCGAACATTGCCCCAAGCTTCTACTCGCCGCTGAACAACCTGGCCAACTCGTTCAAGCAGTTCAACCAGAACACCATTGAAGTGGTCGGTTTCACCGACAGCACCGGCAGCCGCCAGCACAACATGGATCTGTCGCAGCGCCGCGCCCAGTCGGTCAGCACCTACCTGACCTCGCAGGGGGTGGACCCGTCGCGGGTCAGCGTGCGTGGCATGGGCCCGGACCAGCCGATCGCCAGCAACGCCGACGCCAATGGCCGTGCGCAGAACCGTCGGGTCGAGGTCAACCTGAAGCCGATCCCGGGCCAGCAGTATGACCAGCAAGGTACCGTGCAGCAGTATCCATAAGCGCCAGCTTGACGATGCCGGGGCGGCGCGCCAGCCCCGGCAATTGCGCTAAAGCGCCGGGCACTGGTTGGTCACGCAGTGAATCCCGCCCCCTCCCGCCGCAATGGCGTCGATGTCCAATTGCACCACCTTGCGCCCTGGGTACAGCTTCACCAGCAACGCCCGCGCCTGCTCATCGGCACTGCGGTCCCCGAACTGCGGGGCGATCACCGCACCGTTGATCACGAAGTAATTGATATACCCCGCCGCGAAATCAGGATTGTCCTCGTTGAACTTGCTGCGCCTTGGTTTCAAGGGCGGCGACAGCGTATGCACCTTTAGCTTGCGCCCGTCGGCATCGGTGGCGTTGCGCAGGATCTCGAGGTGCTTGAGTGTCACCTCGTGGTCGTAGGAGTCCGGATCGTTGTCCAGGTTTGCCACCACCACGCCGGGCGCGGCAAAGCGGGCATAGAAGTCCACGTGGGCATCAGTGATGTCCTTGCCCTTGATGCCCGGCAGCCAGATGATCTTGCGCAGCCCCAACCGCTCCTTCAGCTCCGCCTCGACCTGAGCTTTGCTCCAGCCGGGGTTGCGATTACCGTTGATCCAGCTGCTCTCGGTCATGATCCCGGTGCCATGGCCGTCCACTTCGATACCGCCGCCTTCGCCCACCAACTCGCTCTGCTGGTATCGGGCGCCAGTCAGCTTGGCGACGCGGGCTGCGAGCTTGGCGTCATGGCGGTGTTGCTGCTTGCCGCCCCAGCCATTGAAATTGAAGTCCACGGCGCCCAGGGCGCCATCGTCATCAACCACGAAGTTGGCGCCGATATCGCGCATCCAGATGTCGTCCAGCTCGGTCTCGACATAGGTAATGTTGTGGCTGCCGCATTCCTCCTCGGCAATGTCGCGTTCACTGGCGCGGCAGAACACTGTCACCGGCTGGTAGGCAGCGATGGCGCGGGCGATGCGCCCGAGGGCGGCCTGGACGTCTTCGGTGAAGTCTTCCCAGATGGCGTCCTGGGCGCCGAAGGCGATGTAGCCGCGCTGATGCGGCTCACCCTCGTCGGGCATGAACCAGCGGCCTGCTTCGCTGGCGCGGGCGCTGCCGCTGCCGAAGGGCAGGCCGAAGCTGGCGGCGGCACCGAGGCCGGCGACGACGCTCATGTGTTGGAGGAAAGTGCGGCGGGTGGGCATGGGGTCAGTCCTGTGCGGTCTTGAAACGGGTCCAGACACGCATGCGCGCACGCATGTCGGCCTGGGGGATGTCCTTGCCCGGGATCAAGCGGGTGAAGGTGGCATCGCTGAGGTAGATGTCCGGGTTGTCACGCAGGCGCGCGTCCACCAGCGACCGGGCTTTGGCACTGGCGGTGGGGTAGCCGGTGAAGTTGCTGATCGCGGCCATATTCTCCGGGCGCATGACGAAGTTGATGAAACGATAGGCGTACTCCGGGTGCTTGGCATCGGCGGGGATGGCCATGGTGTCCATCCACACCGTGGTGCCTTCGCGAGGCACGCGGTACTGGAAGTCGATGGCCTTGCCCGCGGCTTCGGCGGTGCGCTGGGCCTGGATCACGTCGCCGCTGTAGCCCAGCGACAGGCAGGTGTTGCCATTGACCAGTTCGGTCACCGGTTGCGACTGCAGCTTGCGCACGTACGGGCGGATGCCCTTGAGCAGCTCGCTGGCGGCGGCCAGGTCTTCACGTTTGGCGCTGCGCGGCTCGCGGCCCAGGTAGTGAAGCACCACGGCCAGCACTTCGTCGGGCGAGTCGATCATCGAGATGCCGCAGTCGGCGAACTTGGCCGCCAGCTCCGGCTTGAACAGCAGGTCGAGGCTGTCGAGCGGGGCGTCGGGCAGGCGCTCGCGGATCTTCTTCGCGTCCATGGTCAGGCCGATGGTGCCCCAGGTGTAGGGCACGGTGGCCTGGCTGGCCTTGGGGTAGCGGTCGTGCAACTGGCGCAGGCCGGGTTCGATATCGTCGAGCGCGGTCAGCTGCTTGCGATCCAGTGTCCGCAGGCTGCCGGCGCGCATCAGCCGTTCGGCCACGGTGTCGCCGGGAAATACCAGGTCGTAGCCGCTGCGCCCGGACATCAGCTTGGCCTCGAGCACCTCGCTGCCGTCCATGACGTCGTAGATCACCGGGATGCCGGTTTCGGCGGTAAAACGCTTGAGGGTGTCCTCGGCAAAGTAGTCGGCCCAGTTGTACAGGCGCAGGGCGTCCTGCTCGGCCTGGGCAATACCGGCGCAGGCCACCAGCGCGGCGATGGCGAGCAGTTTCGATGGACGGCTTGGCATGGTTCAGGCCCTCGCAGTCTGTGGGGTTCGGCCGTCAAGGGTCAGCAGCGGCGCATACATGGCGGGGCGGCGGTCGCGGTAGATGCCCCAGCTCAGGCGGTCTTCGCGCATGCGCGCCAGGTCCAGGTCGTGCAGCCAGACGCCGCTGCTGTCGCGATCGGCTTCGGCGAGCAGGGCGCCTTTGTGGTCGCAGATGAACGACGAGCCGTAGAAGCGCATGCGCAGGCTGTCGTCGCTGCGCGCCACTTCATGACCGACGCGGTTGGCGGCCACCACTGGCAGCAGGTTGGCGGCGGCATGGCCACGCATGGCCATCTGCCAATGGTCGCGTGAATCCAGTTCGGCGGCGCCAGGCTCCGAGCCGATGGCGGTGGGGAACAGCAGCACTTCGGCGCCCATCAGCGCCAGGCAACGGGCGGTCTCGGGGAACCACTGGTCCCAGCAGATGCCGATGCCCAGGCGACCGAAGGCGGTGTCCCAGACCTTGAAACCGGTGTCGCCGGGGCTGAAGTATTCCTTTTCCTGGTAGCCGATGGCGTTGGGGATGTGGGTCTTGCGATACACGCCCAGCAGGCGGCCGTCGGCATCGGCCACGGTCAGCGAGTTGAAGAAGGCGTTGCCGGCCCGTTCGTACCAGCTAAGTGGCAGGACCACGCCCAGTTCCTTGGCCAGCGCGGCGAAGCGCTTGAGCAGCGGGCTGTCGTGGTAGTCCTGGGCCAGGGCCTGGTGGCTGTGGCACTGCTCGATGCAGAAGTACGGGGTGGCGAACAGCTCCTGCAACAGGATCACCTGGGCACCCTGGGCAGCGGCCTGGCGCACCAGTTGCTCGGCGCGCTCGAGGTTGGCCGGCAGGTCCCAGCTGCAGGCCATTTGCGTGGTGGCGATGCGCAGCGTGCTCATGAGCGCGCTCCCTGCCAGGCCGGCTGCTGCTGGGTGATGCAATGGATTCCGCCACCGCCGTGGGCGAGATGGTCGATGCGCACCGGTACCACTTCGCGACCGGGGAAGGCCTGGGCCAGTTGCTGCGCGGCCGCCTGGTCGGCGTCGATGCCATAGGCTGGCATGATCACCGCGCCGTTGACCAGGTAGAAGTTGGTGTACGAGGCGCAGAACACTTCGGCTTCGCTGTCCACGGCCGCCGTGGCCTCGAACAGGTCGAGCAGTTCAAACGAACGGCCCTGGGCGTCCGTGGCCAGTTCCAGCGCACGGCGGTTCTCGCGGGCCACTTCGGCATACACCGAGCCCTGGTCGTGGGTGGCGTCGACCAGCAGCACGCCGGGGCGGGCGAAGGCGCACACGCCATCGACATGGCCGTCAGTCATGTCGCCGGTCACATACTGTGGGTCGCCCGGCAGCCAGATGGTCTTGCGGATGCCCAACAGGCGGGCGAAGCAATCCTCGAAATCCGTCTTGCTCAGGCCCGGGTTGCGATTGGGGTTGAGCAGCACCGATTCGGTGGTGATCAGGGTGCCTTCGCCGTCAACATGAATGGCGCCGCCTTCGTTGCACAGCGGGGTGCTCAGGCCTTCCAGGCCGAGGTGGTCGAGGATGCGCCGGGCCAGGCTGCGGTCCTTGCCGTGCTCGGATTTGCCGCCCCAGGCGTTGAAGCGCCAGCTCAAGCCCGCCACGCCCTGTTGCGGGTGGATCAGGAAGGTCGGGCCGCTGTCGCGGCACCAGCTGTCGTCCATGGCCAGCTCGATCAGTTCGATACCGGCGCCGCACAGTTCGCGGGCGATGCTCATGGCCGACGGATCGACCACCATTTTCACCGGCTCGAAGCGGGCGATGGCGGCGGCCACCCGGGCGTAGTCGCGCTGCACGTCGGCCAGGGTCACGCCCCAGCCCGACTCCCACAGCGGTTGATTGTGCGGCCAGATCATCCAGGTGGCGGCGTGGCGGGCCCATTCGGCGGGCATGCGCCAGCCGCTGTCGAGGGACAGGTTCATAGTGAACTCCGATCTATTAGGGATTTTTATCAACGAAGCCCGCCGTCGCGGGTGTTGTCGTCCATGTTATGGCTGGGAATCCGGGGCGACAAACGATAGATTTAGCGTATTTTTGATTAGTCAGGCTTATCAGCATGCTCAAGCATTGGCCCCCGTTAAACACCCTGCGCGGCTTCGAAGCCGCCGCCCGCCTAGGCAGCTTCCACAAGGCCGCCGAGGCCCTGAACCTCACCCAGTCGGCAATCAGCCAGCAGATCCGCAGCTTGGAAGGCTACCTGGAACAGCCGTTGTTCCACCGCAGTGGCCGTAGCGTCAGCCTGACCGACGCCGGGCACGATCTGCTCAGCACCACTCAGGCCTTGTTGCAGCAACTGGCGGTGGGCATTCGCCGCCTGGAGCAGTACCGCAAGCCCAACCAACTGGTGGTCAACACCACCCCGGCGTTCGCCCGCCACTGGCTGTTGCCGCGCCTTGCGGACTTCCACCAGCGCTGCCCGGAAGTGGACCTGTGGCTGTTCACCAGCTTCGAGGTGCCGGACATGGCCAGTGAGACCATCGACCTGGCGATCCGCGACGATATCGGCGCTCAGGCCGAATGCAGCTTCACCGTGCTGCACCCGGATCAACTGTACCCGGCATGCCACCCGGACCTGCCCGAGCAGGGGCGGACCACCCTGCATGGCGAGCGGGAGATGGACTGGAGCCATTGGCAATTGGAGGGCGGTGAGGACGTGGGGCAGCAAGGCAAGGGGCTGAACTTCTCCGACCCTGGCTTGTTGCTGGATGCGGCGGGTGAGGGGCTGGGGATTGCCCTGGTCAGCCAGTTGCTGGCGCGGCGGCTGGTGGACGAGGGGCGTCTGCGGCCCTTGTCGGTACAGCGCGTGCGCGGGCCGGTGTGGAGCTGCCTGGTGCATTGGGAAAGCCAGGAGGATCCGTTGGCGAGGCAGTTCCTGGGGTGGTTGAAGGCGGCGCTGGTGCAGGCTTAGCGTTTGTCAGAGCCGCTGCGATTTTTCATTGCTCCGATCACCCCGTAATATGTGTCGGATGACTTGCGAGGGTAGTCTCACCCTCTAGATCAAACGGCAGCACCCCGAATCCGGGCGCTGCCCCAGCCTAAACCTGACGAGGTACAGACATTGGCCATCATTCATCCCAAGGTTCGCGGTTTCATCTGCACCACGACTCACCCCAAGGGCTGCGAGCTCAACGTCCGTGACCAGATCGAAGCCACCCGCAAGCTGGGCGTGCGCGAGGATGGTCCGAAGAAAGTCCTGGTGATCGGTGCCTCCAGCGGCTACGGCCTGGCCGCGCGCATCACTGCGGCGTTCGGCTTCAAGGCCGACACCCTCGGCGTGTTCTTCGAAAAGCCGGGCACCGAGACCAAGGCCGGCACCGCTGGTTGGTACAACGCCGCCGCCTTCGACAAGTTCGCCAAGGCCGAAGGCCTGTACAGCAAGTCGATCAACGGTGATGCCTTCTCCGACGAAGCCCGTGCCAAGGTCATCGAGCTGATCAAGAACGAAATGGGCGGCCAGGTCGATCTGGTCATCTACTCCCTGGCCTCGCCGGTGCGCAAGCTGCCGCAGACCGGTGAAGTGATCCGCTCGGCCCTGAAGCCGATCGGCCAGCCGTACAAGTCGACCGCCATCGACACCAACAAGGACACCATCATCGAGGCCAGCATCGAGCCGGCTACCGAGCAGGAAATCGCCGATACCGTCACCGTGATGGGCGGCCAGGACTGGGAGCTGTGGATTGACGCCCTGAACGCCGCTGGCGTGCTGGCACCGCAGGCCCGCACCGTGGCCTTCAGCTACATCGGCTCCGACATCACCTGGCCGATCTACTGGGACGGCGCGCTGGGCAAGGCCAAGCAGGACCTGGACGAAACCGCCCAGCGCCTGGGCAAAAAAGTCGATGGCAGTGCCAACGTTGCGGTGCTGAAGTCGGTGGTTACCCAGGCCAGCTCGGCGATCCCGGTGATGCCGCTGTACCTGTCGATGGTCTTCAAGATCATGCAGGAGAAGGGTATCCACGAAGGTACCCAGCACCAGCTGGACCGCATGTTCCGTGACCGCATGTACCGTGCGGACGGTGCGCCGGCTGCACTGGACGACGAAGGCCGTCTGCGTCTGGACGACTGGGAGCTGCGTGATGATGTGCAGGACGCCTGCCGTGCCATGTGGCCGAAGGTGACCACCGAGAACCTGTTCGAGCTGACCGACTACGCCGGTTACAAGAAACAGTTCCTCAACCTGTTCGGTTTCGAGCGCGCTGACATCAACTACGACGAAGACGTAGCCACCGACGTACGGTTCGACTGCATCGAGCTGTAAGCAAGTCCTTGACCGCGCAGCCGTTGATGGCGGTTGCGCGGTTCCCGCCGACGACTTGTTAATATTCTGAAACAAATCCCTCGCTGGCCCTTTGCCATGGCCACCCTCCGCCTGATCTATACCCCAGCTATTGGCCTGGCAATTTCGCTGGCGCCGAGGAGGGAGCAATGGGCGTACTGCAAAAACTACAAGAACGCATCCGCCGGAAGGGCCTCAAGCGCACCTTCAAGACTTTTTTCGAGCGCTACGTGTTTTTCCATTGGGAACTGCTGTGGATGGAGCGCGACCTGATCAGCCCTGTGCCGCCGTACAGCCTCAAGGCGCATGCGCCGGTCACCCTGGTGCCGATCACCACGGCCAATGCCGATGCCTTCGCCCGGCATTTCGGCGACCGTGTCGAGACCATGCGCGAGCTGGCCGCCGAGGGCCATACCGGGCACATGTACCTGGATGAGCAGGGCGATGCCGTAGCATTCATCTGGGCCAGCGTGGTGGATTACCACGACAAGCATTACTACGGTTGCACCTTCCCGGTGAAACCCGGCGAGTTCTTCGAGTTCGGCGGCGAGATGACCCGGCCGTACTTTGGCAGCGAGCTGTCGGTGACGGCCCAGGTCGAGCTGTGGAACACCATGCGCGAAAAGGGCTGCCACAAGGTGGTTGACGTGGTGGAGACCCACAACGTGCCAGCAATGAAACTGCACCTGCGCATGGGCTACCACGAGCAGGGCCGGGTGATGCATGTGTATGGCCTGTTCGGTCGCTGGAAGCTGTTCCGCGAAACCCGCTACCACGGTTCGCGCCTGGCGGTGCTGCGCAAGCCGGGCGTGGCGCGGGCGCTGCCCACTACCTGAGGGCACAGGACCTGTAGGAGCGGCTTCAGCCGCGATGAAGCCAACGTGGTGTATGGCACCAGCTTCGCTGGTGATCGCGGCTGAAGCCGCTCCTACAAGGAACTTGAGCTGTTCGGGCATTTTTTTGCTAGCGTTGGCGCACGACAACAGCCCGTCCGCCAGCATGGCGAGACGCCGCAGGGAGTGCGCCATGAGCAGCCTTACCCAACCCGCCTGTGCCTTTCGTCATGTCGCCGCCGACGGCTATGGCCTCGGCGGATTTCGCTGGCGCCACGCCGAACCCGACCCCCTGCGTCCACTGGTGATCATCAACGCCGCCACCTCGGTGCGTTGCCGCTACTACTCGCGTTTCGCCGACTACCTGTTCGCCCAGGGCTTTGACGTGCTCACCTACGATTATCGCGGCATCGGCGAGTCACGCCCGGCCACGCTGCGCGGTTTCCAGGCGTCCTGGAGCGACTGGGGCCGGCTGGACTTCGAAGCGATGTTGCAACTGGCCGCCGCCGAGCATCCGGGCCAGCCGATGCATGTGGTCGGCCACAGCTTCGGCGGCTGGGCGCTCGGGCTGGCGCCGTCGGCGGGGCAGGTGCGCCATGCGCTGCTGGTGGGCGCGCAGTTCGCCTATTGGCGCGACTATGCGCCGGAGCAGCGTTGGCAGCTGTTCGGCAAATGGCACGTGGTGATGCCGCTGTTGACCCGGATGTTCGGCTATTTCCCCGGCAAGCGCCTGGGCTGGCTGGAAGACACCCCGGCCGGCGTGGTGCGCGATTGGGTTGCCCGTACGCCGCGTTACGAGCAGCGGCCCAGTGGGCGTCTGCTGTCGGGGACGCCATTTGCCCAGGTACAGGCGGCGACCCTGGCCATCAGCCTGACTGACGATCCGTTCGGCACGGTGGCGGCCACTGAACGATTGTTGGGGTACCTGCGAACGGGCGAGCGGCGGCATCTGCGGGTGGCGCCTGTGGATATCTCGGTCGGGGAGATCGGGCACTTCGCGTTCTTTCACGATCGGTTTCGTGAAAGCCTGTGGCCGATTGCGCTGGAGTGGTTGCAGAAGGGGCGCCTTGAGGCTGGAACACCAGGCCGGCTCATCAGTTGATGTGTCCGGTTGGGGCCGCACAGCGGCCCCATCTGCTATCAGCCCAGGCGCGCAAGTGGCTGGGTGGTGAACTTCACCCCAGCCAGCCCATGCTTGATCAGCGCCCGGATATTGCCATGGTCGCTGCCCTCGGGCGTGGCTACCACGCTACGGTAATGCTCACCGAAGGCCAGCAGCGCCTCCTGGTCGTTCAACCCTTCGAGCAGCGCCAGGCCCAGGGTCTTGCACGAGCCTTCGTTCTGCCCGGCGGCGTTGTGCACGTCGCCATTGTCGAAGGCCTGGGGCTGGTAGCTGTAGTTCGCGGCGATGAAGGCCAGGGTGTCGGCAAAAACGTGTTCGCCGCTGGCGAGGCTGCTGCGCAGGCTATTCAGGTCAGTCACGCGGTTTTCCTTGTTCGAACGCCGCTTTCTGCTCGGCGCTGGCTTCGTTCTGGTATTGGGCTTTCCATTCGGCATAGGGCATGCCGTACACCTGCTCACGGGCATCGTCCAGGCTCAGCTCGATCTGGCGATCATCGGCGGCGGCCTTGAGCCACTTGGACAGGCAGTTGCGGCAGAAGCCGGAGAGGTTCATCAGGTCGATGTTCTGCACGTCGGTACGTTTTTGCAGGTGGTCGACCAGGCGCCGGAACGCGGCGGCTTCGAGTTCGAGCTGTTGTTGCGGGGTCATGGGCGGTCTCTTCAGGTCATGCGGTTCTTCAGATGGCGGCCACCATTGATGACCACCTGGCTACCGGTGCTGTACTGGCTTTGCAGCAGGAACAGCACGGCGTCGATCAGTGGGCGGGCGCCGGGCTCGAATTCGAGCAGGGCTTTCTTCAGGGTCTGCTGGCGGTACTGTTCGTCGCCGCCTTCCTTGAGGATCAGCAGGCCGGGCAGGATACCGTTGACCCGTACCTTCGGCGCGTACTTTTCGGCGAACGACAGCACCATGTTCTGCAGCGCGGCCTTGGTCGCGGCATAGCCGATGTGGCTCTTGCTGCCGCGCGAGGAAGTTTCGTCGCAGATGTGGATGATGTCGGCCTTGTCCACCTTGTTCAGCAGCTCGCCGAGGGCGAGGTTGAGGTGGTAGGGCGCCTCGACGTGCAGGCGGAACATGGTATCGAGGTTGTCCAGGCCATCGTCGAGCCACAGCGAGGCGTTGTGGATGATCGCGCGCAGGCCGTCGTAGTGGCTGTGCAGGTGGTCGATCAGGGCCTGGCGGTCTTCGCCGCGGGTCAGGTCGGCCTGGAACTGCTGGATGTTCGGGTGGGCAGCCTGCCCCTGCAAGGTACGGCTGGCGCTGACCACCGTATGGCCGGCCTGGGCCAGCTCCAGGGCCAGGGCCAGGCCGACGCGCTGGCTGGCGCCGGTGATGAGGATTGGGCTGTTCATGTTCGGGCGGTCTGTTCGTCTGTCCGTGCGTGATGCCCCAGCATACCCGAACTGCGCGGCCTTGCGAGCCCGTGCCTCAGCGGCTGCGCAGCCCCTGGGAACGTTCGGTGGCGGCGCGTGGCGTGGTGTTGAGCCAGCCGGCCAGCAGCCGGGTGGACAGCGGGATGAACAGGTACACCATCAATGGCGTCAGGGCCAGGGTACTGAGCAGCACTCGAGGCAACAGATCGAGTGGCGCCAGCCAGTGGCCGAACAGCAGGTTGAACAGTAGCGAAACCGGAAAGAATGCCAGCCAGATGGCCGTTGCCTGCTTCCAGCGCGGTGGTTTTTGCACGGTATTGGTGCCGAACCAGTCGTCGATACCGCTCACGCGCCTCTCTTTGGGGCGTTCGAACAGGCCGTTGCCGCGCTCCAGCCAGGCCCTGCGCGATGCGGAATGCTCCCAGGCGTGCATGGTCTGTTCGCAGGCGAAGCGGAAGATGATCTGGAATTCGTCGCCCTCGCTCGGCGGGGCGAGGATGCCCGAGCCCAGGTAGCCGGGAAAGTCGGTGGCCAATTGCTCGCCTTCGTGCAGCCAGGCCAGCAGGTCCTGGTAGCGGCCGCAGGCGGCGCGGCGCGACACCATCAAGGTGACGGGTGGAGTAGACATCGTGTATCTCCTGGCGACGGGGCTGGCGGGTAGCCGGCCCCTGGCTTGCGGCCCGGGGTGATGGGCGGCGCAGGCGGACTTGCAAGAATCGGGCACGGATTATCGCCGATCAATCATGACCAGTCAGTTTCAGGGGCTGGACGGTCTTCAGGCGGTGCAGGGAGCCTGGGCGTGCAGTTCGGGGTGAGCCTTGCGGTGGGCCTGGAGGATGTACTCGCGCAGGCGCTCGATCTCTTCGGCCGGCGTGTGGGTCAGGTCGTAGGCGGCCAGTCGCGGGCCGATGCGCCGGCGCAGCGCGCCGTGCAGGCCGATCGGCGGGATGTCCTCGGCGGCGAAGCGCAGGTTGAATTGCGCAGGGGCTTGAGCACCATCGCGCACTTCCAGCAGCACACCCTTGAAGGAAATGTCGCGTACCCACAGGTCACTAGCCTGGCCATGATCATCCAGCAACGCGATCGGGGGCTGCAGCGACAGGCGCCAGGGCCGCAGCCTGGGGCCATCCTCGTAGATGTCCGGCGAGCCGAGTTGCAGGTGCAGGGCGTGGAATTCATCCTCGACCAGTTGCAGGGGGAAGCTCAACTGCTGGTTGTTGAAGCTGGCCTGCAGCGTCACCTGCTCGTTGGCCACCAGGCGGGTGAGCAGGTCCTTGAGACGACGGTCGCCATTGACCAGCAGGCTCGACATGGGGTCGGCCAGGTTCAGTTGGGGCGAGTGCTGCATGTCCTGGATGAAATCCAGTTCGTCCTGGGAGAGTAGGGCGTCTGCTTGCATGGTCTGACTCGAAGGGGCGATCGGTAACGGCGATTTCTTCACGGCGGTGGACAGTGGTCAATCCGCTTCGTTCCGGTCATTCGTCGGAAAATCCTGAAGCCTGTGACTTTAGCCGGAGGCGGCCTTTTGCCACTGTCGAGTGCTAGTATCCTACGTTTTCACTCAGTTTCGGAATCCTCACCCGATGAAAGTCGCCATTATTTCCGGTTCGGTGTACGGCACCGCCGACGAAGTCGCCCGCCACGCCGAGTCGCTGCTCAAGGCCGCCGGTCTTGAAGCCTGGCACGCGGCACGCGCCACCCTGCAGGACATCGAGGGCTTTGGCCCCGACGCATTGCTGGCGGTGACCTCGACCACCGGTATGGGCGAGCTGCCCGACAGTCTGATGCCGCTGTACAGCGCGATCCGCGACGTGCTGCCGGCGGCCTGGCGCGGCCTGCCGGGAGCGGTGATCGGCCTGGGCGATTCGAGCTACGGCGACACCTACTGCGGCGGTGGCGAGCAGATGCGCGAGCTGTTCGCCGAGCTGGGGGTGAACGAAGTGCTGCCGATGCTGCGACTCGATGCCAGTGAGACCGTGACACCGGAGACCGATGCCGAGCCGTGGCTGGCGGAATTTGCGGCTGTGCTGAAAGGCTGATATTGCCTGGGCCGGTCCTATCGCGGGGCAAGCCCGCTCCCACGAAAGCTGCATGATGCTCGTGGGAGCGGCGGTGCGCCGCTGCGACTTGCCCCGCGTTAGGGCCGGTCGCCTCAATGCATGGCTGAATCCTCACGCAACAATGCCAGCCACGCCTGCGCCGCCCGTGACAGATATGCCCCGCGCCGCCAGATAAAGGCGATATCCCACCTCAGGTAATCCGGCGCCCGCAACGGCAAGCGCACCACCCCGGGCCGTTCCAGTGCCCGTGCGACAATCGCCGGCAGCAGTACCACGCCTTGCCCGGCCGCCACCAACGCGGCAAGAAAGTCTGCCTGGCCGCTACGCCCACCCTCCTTGGGTGTATAGCCTTCCTGCTGGCAGGCGCTGAGCAATCGATCGTTGAGCACGAAGCTGCGCTGGTACAGCAGAAACGGCGTGTCGGCCAGCTGTGCCAGGGCGACATCGACCTGCCCGGCCAGCGGATGGCCGGCGGGCAGCAAGGCTTCCAGTGGCTCATTGCAGAACGGCTGGTAGTCGAACGCCGGATCGTTCGGCGTCAGGCTGCCGCCCAGCTCCAACTCGCCACTCTTGACGGCCTGCTCGACCATGCGGCTGCCACCTTCGAGCAGTTGTATCGAGATATTCGGATGGCGCCGCCGATACTCGGCGAACAACCCAGCGAACAGCGCATCGCTGCCCAGCAGCGGCAGGCCCAGGCGCAATTCGCCGCGGGCCATCTGGCTGAGATCGTCGAGTTCGCTCAGCAGCTCCTGGCGCTGGCGCAGCAGCGCTTCGCCGCGCTCCAGAACGATGCGCCCGGCGGCAGTCAGCAGCAACTGTGAGCCCTGGCGTTCCAGCAGCGGCTGGCCGATGTCCTGTTCCAGCTGGGCGACCTGCTTGCTAACCGCCGACTGGCTGACGTGCAGGGTACCCGCCGCCTGGGTGAAGCCGCCTTTGTGGACGACTTCGATGAAACTGCGCAGCTGTTTGAATTCCATGTATGCCGGATTCTATTTTGGAATGGCTGTCAGTCTAACAATTCGCTTCTGGCCTAGGTGGCCGACTTTTACAATGGGCCCGTTGTCGAGGAACTCCCGCCCATGAATCCTGCATTACTGAAGAAGACCCTGCGCCTTTTCGCCGAACTGACGGTGTTGCTGGCGCTGTTCCTGATCGGTGGCCAGCTGGCCGCCTGGCTCGCCTGGCCGATTCCCGGTGGGGTGATGGGCCTGGCGCTGCTGCTGGCGCTGTTCGCCACCGGGCTGCTCAAACCTGCCACGCTGCAATTGGGTGCCGGCTGGCTGATGGCCGAGATGCTGCTGTTTTTCATTCCGGCGCTGATGAGCCTACTGGACTATGGCAGCCTGCTGCGCAGCGAGGGCTGGCGCATCCTGCTGGTGATCGCGCTGAGCACCCTGCTGGTGATGGTGGTCACCGCGGTCACCGTCGAGCTGGTGTGCCGTTGGAGGTTGCGCCATGAGCCTTGAACCTATGCCGCTGTTCTGGCTGGCCCTGACCCTGGGCGCCTACCTGGGCAGCCGCTGGCTGTACCGGCGCAGCGGGCGCTACCTGCTGTCGCCGCTGATCCTGGTGCCGGCCTTGCTGCTGGCGGTGGCCGTGCCGCTGCACACCGCCTACGCCGAGTACGCCCGCAACACGCATTGGCTGATGGGCGTGCTGGGCCCGGTCACCGTCGCGTTCGCGGTGCCGATCTGGCAACAACGGGCACTGCTGGCGCGGCACTGGCCGGCGCTGCTGGTCGGCATGCTCGCCGGCAGCGTGGCTTCCATCGGCAGCTCCTGGGCGCTGGCGCACCTGCTCGCGCTGGACGATGCGGTCAGCCTGTCGTTGCTGCCGCGCTCGATCACCACACCGTTCGCCATGCCCGTGGCCCAGGACCTGGGCGGCGTGCCGGAGCTGACGGCGGTGTTCGTGATGTTTACCGGGGTGCTCGGGGCGATGTTCGGCGGCATTCTCCTGCGTTGGCTGCCCTTGCGCACACCGCTGGCACGGGGCGCTCTGTTCGGTGTCGGCGCCCATGGCGCGGGGGTCAGCCGCGCCCAGGAAGTCGGGCGCGAGGAAGGCTCGGTGGCCGGCCTGGTCATGGTCCTGACCGGGCTGCTCAACCTGTTGGCCGCGCCGTTGCTGATGAGGTTGATCTGACCGTTCGTGCCACTGACTCGCACGGTCATCAGGCTGGCTGCCAAGGCGACTTATCACCTTCGTATAGGCTTCTAGACTGAGCCTCGACATAGAGAGCACATGTAAGTGCCGAGGTGACATGCAATGAACGCAGCCTTGCCCTCTTCCAACCCTTATCCACCGAGACGACCGTGATGCCACTGGCCGAAATTCCATTGTGCGTCTGGCGCACCCGGAGCCAGGGGTTCACTTTCCGGGGCCAGAGCATCCGCTACTGGACGGCAGGGCAAGGAGAGCCCCTGCTATTGCTTCACGGTTTCCCCACGGCCAGCTGGGATTGGCACTACCTGTGGGCACCCCTGACCCAGCGCTTTCGTGTGGTGGCCTGCGACATGCTCGGCTTCGGCGATTCGGCCAAGCCCGCGGACCACGACTACAGCCTGCTCGAGCAGGCCGACCTGCAGCAGGCGTTGCTGGCGCACCTGCACATCGACCAGCCGGTGCACCTGCTGGCCCACGACTACGGCGGCAGCGTCGCCCAGGAGCTGCTGGCCCGGCACCACGAACGGCGGCTGGAGGTGGCCAGTTGCGTGTTCCTCAACAGCGGGCTGTTCCCCGAGAGCTGCCGGGTGCTGCTGGTCCAGAAGCTGCTGCTCAGCCGCCTGGGCTGGCTGGTCGGGCGCTCGTTCGGGCGCGACGACCTGGTGCGCAACGTCACCCAGGTCTATGGCCCGTGCACCCATCCCAGCGAGAGCGCCCTGGACGACTACTGGAGCCTGATCGCCTCCAACCGTGGCCCACGGATCCTGCACAAGCTGGTCAGTTTCCTGCCGGAACGCCGGGCCCAGCGCGAGCGCTGGGTCGCCGCGCTGCAACGCCCGGGCGTGCCGCTGCGCTTCATCAATGGCGCGGTCGATCCGTTGTCCGGCGCGCACATGGTCGAGCGCTACCGGGAAATCGTCCCGGACCCGGACACCGTGGTGTTGCAGGGCATCGGCCATTACCCGCACACCGAAGCGCCGGTGCAGGTGCTGCGCCACTACCTGGCCTTTCGTGAACAACCGCTGAGCTATGTACCGCTGAAGGTCGCCTGGTCCTGACCGGGCGACCATCGCCGGGCGTTATCGGGCGGCATTCGCCACGGTGCGCTTGATTGCCCGGCCCGGGCGGCTGGCGGAAACTGCGTTGCATCCCTTCATTGCCAGGAGCCTTGAGCATGAGCGAGCCGGTACGTCTGCAGGATCGAGTGGTGATCGTCACGGGGGCCGGCGGCGGCCTGGGCCGGGCCCATGCGCTGCTGTTCGCCGCGCGCGGCGCTCACGTGGTGGTCAATGACTTGGGTGGGTCTACACATGGTGAAGGCGCCAACGCCTCGGCGGCCGACCGCGTGGTGGAGGAGATCCGCGCCGCGGGCGGCACGGCCATCGCCAACCATGACTCGGTCACCGATGGCGCGCGCATCGTCGAGCAGGCCCTGGATACCTTCGGCCGGGTCGATGTGCTGGTGAACAACGCCGGCATCCTGCGCGACAAGACCTTCCACAAGATGGAAGACAGCGACTGGGAGCTGGTCTACCGGGTGCACGTCGAGGGCGCCTACAAGGTTACCCACGCCGCCTGGCCGCACCTGCGGGCGCAGAATTGGGGGAGGGTGATCTTCACCTCGTCCACCTCGGGCATCTATGGCAATTTCGGCCAGGCCAACTATGGCATGGCCAAACTCGGCCTCTATGGGCTGACCCGCACCCTGGCCATCGAGGGCCGCAAGCACGGCATCCTGGTCAACGCCATCGCCCCGACCGGCGGCACGCGAATGACCGAGGGGTTGATCCCGCCGCAGGTGTTCGAACGTCTGCAGCCCGAGTTGATCAGTCCGTTGGTGGTGTACCTGGGCAGCGAGCAGTGCCAGGACAGCGGCGAACTGTTCGAGGTGGGCGGCGGCTGGGTGGGCAAGGTGCGCTGGGAGCGTAGCCAGGGCGTGGGCTTCGACCCGCGTGAAGGGTTCACCCCCGAGCAGGTGGCGGACAATTGGGCGCGGATCGGTGATTTCGAGGGCGCGGAGCACCCGCAGGACAGCCTGCAGGCGTTGCAGCAGATGATGGCGAACCTGCAGAGGTATCCGTTGGGTTGATTGGCGCCGATCTTGCGATTCTTGCAGAAATAAAAAAGGCCGCTGCAATCGCAGCGGCCAATCGAGACGTTAGATCAAGGAGCTTCAAAATCAACGTCGGTGAACCTGGGCGGGCGCGAAAAGCAGGGGGGAGAGCCCTTCGTGCCGGCCAGTGAGGTCAGAATAAGCGCATGATCCCGTGGGAAAAATACCCGCTTATGACATTCACCTTTACGTTTCGAGTAAAAGTGCGAGGCGGACTATAGGCCGCTCTCGCAGGAAAAGTCCGGAATGCTTTGTAAGTCCTTTTACTGATCCGCGCCGTATCCCATTCGCCAACTGGTGGCCTGGGTGGCGGCGAGCAGGCGCCGGGCGGCCGGGCCGTGCTCGTCGGCATGGAAGATCGAGGTCGGACCGACCACGGTCATCACGGCGGCGACCTGGCCCATGGCGTTGAACACCGGCGCGGACAGCGCGTCCACCCCCGGCATCAGCAAACCGTGCACATGGTGCAGGCCGCGCTGGCGGATCTGTTCGAGCAGGGCGGCATAGTCATCCGCCGTCTGGCCGAGCGCTGCCAGTTCCCGGTCGCGCAGCTCCACGGTCTCGCGCTCGGGCAGGTGCGCGGCGAACACCAGTCCGGTGGACGAACTGAGCAACGGCAGCACCGAACCGATCTGCGTCACCACCGTCACTGCACGTACCGCCGGTTCGATGCTCACCACGGTCGCGCCCTGGTTACCCCACACGGCGATGAAGCAGCTTTCGTTGAGCTCGTCGCGCAACTGTGACAGCGGCAACGCCGCCACCTTCAGCACATCGATGCTGCCCAGTGCCGCCATGCCTACCCGCAGTGCCTCGCGGCCCAGTCCGTAGTGGTTGGTAGCCGGGTCCTGTTCGGCGAAGCCGCTGGCGATCAGCGCCTGCAGGTAGCGGTGCACCTTGCTCGCCGGCATGTCGACATGCTCGGCCAGGCGCGACAGCGAGGTGGAGGGGGAAAGTTCGGCCAGGGCCTTGAGGATGTCGGTGCCGACTTCCGCCGAGCGGACTTTCTGTTTGCCGTTGTCGGTGCTGCTGGCTTTGGCCATGGGGGGCTTCTATGCAGATTTCATGGGGTGGCGCCTTTATAGCTTGACGCCTGCGCTCGGGCAAATTACGTTATTCGTAATCTGATTACGATAAAAACAATGCAGACGCGCTGCCGCCCTTGGTGCCGGTTTCAGGATCGGGCTCCGCAGCCAGCTGCCCGAAACGGCTCCCAGCAGCCCGGAGGCACCGATGACCCGCGACACATCCCCTGAGCTCCAGTACCTGAGCGGCTTCGGCAACGAATTCGCCAGCGAAGCCCTGCCCGGCGCCCTGCCGGTCGGGCAGAACTCGCCGCAGAAGGCTCCCTATGGGCTGTATGCCGAGCTGCTGTCGGGCACCGCGTTCACCATGACCCGCAGCGAACTGCGACGCACCTGGTTGTACCGCATTCGCCCCTCGGCCCTGCACCCGCGTTTCGAGCGCCTGGAGCGCCAGCCGCTGACCGGGCCGTTGGGAGGCGTCAATCCCAACCGCCTGCGTTGGAGCCCGCAACCGATCCCGTCCGAACCGACCGACTTCATCGACGGTTGGCTGCCGATGGTGGCCAACTCGGCATCGGAGAAACCGGCCGGCGTGAGTATCTACATTTACCGCGCCAACCGCTCCATGGAGCGGGTGTTCTTCAACGCCGACGGCGAGTTGCTGCTGGTGCCCGAGCAAGGCCGCCTGCGCATCGCCACCGAACTGGGCGTGCTCGAGGTCGAGCCGCTGGAGATCGCGGTGATCCCGCGCGGCATGAAGTTCCGGGTCGAACTGCAGGATGCGCAGGCCCGGGGCTACATTGCCGAGAACCACGGCGCGCCGCTGCGCATCCCGGACCTTGGCCCGATCGGCAGCAATGGCCTGGCCAACCCGCGTGACTTCCTCGCCCCGGTCGCCCATTACGAAGAGAGCACCGGCCCTGTGCAATTGGTGCAGAAGTTCCTCGGCGAACACTGGGCCTGCGAGCTGCAGCACTCGCCCCTGGACGTAGTCGCCTGGCACGGCAGCAACGTGCCTTACAAATACGACCTGCGCCGCTTCAACACCATCGGTACGGTCAGCTTCGACCACCCCGATCCGTCGATCTTCACCGTGCTGACCTCGCCCACCAGCGTGCATGGCATGGCCAACATGGACTTCGTGATCTTCCCGCCGCGCTGGATGGTGGCCGAGAACACCTTCCGTCCACCATGGTTCCACCGCAACCTGATGAACGAGTTCATGGGCCTGATCCAGGGCGCCTACGACGCCAAGGCCGAAGGCTTCCTGCCCGGCGGCGCTTCGCTGCATGGGGTGATGAGCGCCCACGGCCCCGACGCCGAGACCTCCGACAAGGCCATCTCGGTGGACCTGGCACCGCACAAGATCGACAACACCATGGCCTTCATGTTCGAGACCAGCCAGGTGCTGCGCCCGAGCCGCCAGGCCCTCGAAAGCCCGCAGTTGCAGGCCGACTACGATAGTTGCTGGGCCACCTTGCCGAGCAC
Organism: Pseudomonas sp. TE6288; assembly: GCF_054062095.1. Lineage (NCBI taxonomy): Bacteria > Pseudomonadati > Pseudomonadota > Gammaproteobacteria > Pseudomonadales > Pseudomonadaceae > Pseudomonas > Pseudomonas sp. TE6288. The sequence continues at coordinate 155,935 of NZ_JBSSEW010000012.1, read as the reverse complement.
CTTCAACCCGAACCGGAGATAACCGATGAACCACACCGCCATTGCCCGTAGCTGGGTCGAGCACGCCAACGGGCACCGCGACTTCCCGTTGCAGAACCTGCCCCTGGGCATCTTCAGCCGCCCAGGGCAGACGCCACGTTGCGGCGTGGCCATCGGCGACGCGATCCTCGACCTCGAGGCCGTGCTGGCCGCCGGGTTGTTCGAGGGGGTGGCCAAGGCCGCCGTCGAAGCGACAGTGGGCGGCGCGCTGAATGCCTTCTTCGCCCTTGGCCGCGAGGCCCGTGTTGCCCTGCGCCAGCGCCTGCTGGCGCTGCTGGGCGAGGGCAGCGAGCACCAGGCGGCCCTGAAGGCCGCGCTGTACCCGGCCGGCGAATGCCAGTTGCACCTGCCGGCGAAGATCGGTGACTACACCGACTTCTACGTCGGCATCGAGCACGCCAAGAACGTCGGCAAGCTGTTCCGCCCGGACAATCCGCTGCTGCCCAACTACAAGCACGTGCCGATCGGCTACCACGGCCGCGCCTCGACCATCCGGCCGTCCGGCACCGGCGTGCGCCGCCCCAAGGGCCAGACCCTGCTGGCGGGCCAGACCGAGCCGAGCTTCGGCCCTTGCGCGCGCCTGGACTACGAGCTGGAACTGGGCATCTGGATTGGCCAGGGCAACGACATGGGCCAGCCGATCCCGATCGGCGACGCCGCCGAGCACGTGGCCGGCTTCTGCCTGCTCAACGACTGGTCGGCGCGCGATATCCAGGCCTGGGAGTACCAGCCGCTGGGCCCGTTCCTGTCCAAGAGCTTCATCACCACGGTGTCGCCATGGGTGGTCACTGCCGAGGCCCTGGAGCCGTTCCGTTGCGCCCAGCCGGCCCGTCCGGAGGGTGACCCGCAGCCGCTGTCGTACCTGCTGGACAAGCGCGACCAGGCCGCCGGCGCCTTCGACATCGAACTGGAAGTGCTGCTGCTGACCGAACGCATGCGCGAGCAGAACCTGCCGGCGCATCGCCTCACGTTGAGCAGCACCCGCAGCATGTACTGGACCGTGGCACAGATGGTTGCCCACCACAGCGTCAACGGCTGCCAGCTGCAACCGGGCGACCTGTTCGGCTCGGGCACCCTGTCGGGCGCGGCGCCAGGCTCGTTCGGCAGCCTGCTGGAGATCACCGAAGGCGGCAAGCAGCCGGTGGAACTGGCCAGCGGCGAAGTGCGCAAGTTCCTCGAGGACGGCGACGAGATCATCCTGCGCGCCCGTTGCGTGCGCGATGGCGTAGCCAGCATCGGCTTCGGCGAATGCCGTGGCACCATCGTCGCGGCCAACTGAGGAGGGCAGGGCGATGGAACTGTTCACCTACTACCGCTCCACCTCGTCGTATCGGGTGCGCATCGCCCTGGCGCTCAAGGGCCTGGCCTACCAGGCCCTGCCGGTGAACCTGCTCAAGGGCGAGCAGCGCGGCGCGGACTACCTGGCGCTCAATCCGCAGGGGCGGGTGCCGGCCCTGCGTACTGACGATGGCGAGTTGCTGGTGCAGTCGCCGGCGATCATCGAATACCTCGAAGAGGCGCACCCGCAGCCGGCGCTACTGCCGACCGCAGCCGAGGCCCGGGCCAAGGTGCGTGGCGTGGCGGCGATTATCGGCTGTGATGTCCACCCGCTGCACAACGTCAGCGTGCTCAACCAGCTGCGTCAGTTGGGGCACGACGAGGCACAGGTCAACCAGTGGATCGGCCACTGGATCGGCCAGGGGCTGGCGGCGATCGAGCAGTTGATCGGCGACGATGGCTTCTGCTTCGGTGCGACGCCGGGCCTGGCCGATGTCTACCTGATCCCGCAGTTGTACGCGGCCGAGCGCTTCAACATCGACCTCAGTGGCTACCCGCGTATTTGCCGGGTGGCGGCCCTCGCCGAACAGCACCCGGCCTTCCACAAGGCTCACCCTTCGAGGCAGCCCGACACGCCCAACTGACCCACCCAGCCCGCACCTGCACTCATAACAACAAAAGACAGGTACCTTGCGATGCACAACCAGATAGCCAGCTTTCGCGCGGCGCTCGACGCGCGCCCGGTGTCACCCTACCAGTGGCGCTTGCTGCTGCTGTTGATCCTGCTGTTGGTCACCGATGGTTATGACGCCCAGGTGCTGGGCTATGTGATCCCCGCGCTGGCCCAGGACTGGGGCCTGGAAAAGGCAGCTTTCGGGCCGGTGTTCAGCGCCAACCTGCTGGGGCTGACGGTCGGTTCGCTGGCGGTGACGCCACTGGCCGACCGCTTCGGCGTGCGGCGGGTGCTGCTGTGCTGCGTGCTGCTGTACGCCAGCCTGACGCTGCTGATGGTGTTCGCCACTTCCCTCGACAGCCTGATGCTGGCGCGCTTTCTCTGCGGTATCGGCATGGGCGGCGCGATGCCCAGCGCCATGGCGCTGATGGCCGATTATGCACCACCGCGGCTGCGTACCCTGATGGTGACTCTGGCAGCTTGCGGCTTCTCCCTGGGGGGCGCGGCGGGTGGCTTCGTAGCTGCAGGTTTCATCGATCACCATGGTTGGCAGGCGGTGTTTCTTGCCGGTGGCGTGGCGCCGCTGCTGTTGTTCCCGTTCCTGGCGCTGTTCCTGCCTGAATCGCTGCCGCGCCTGCTGCGCGACGCCCCTCCCTATGCGCGGTTGCAACGGGTGACCGCCCGCCTGCTGCCGGGCTGGCAGGTGCCGGCGGCCCAGGTCGCGGCCGATGCGTCGGCCGACAGCAAGCTCACCGTGGTGGCGTTGTTTCGCGAGGGGTTCGCCCGGCCCACGCTGCTGCTGTGGAGCACCTTCTTTGTCAGCCTGATCCTGTTGTACTTCATGATCAGCTGGCTGCCGTCGCTGCTGCAGGAAAGCGGGCTGGCGCTGAACCAGGCCAACCTGGTGACTTCGCTGTTCCTGTTTGCCGGCACCTTCGGGGCGGTGTGCCTGGCCTGGTGCGCCGACCGCATGGCCAACAAGGCTCACCTGCTGGCCGGCGTGCTGCTGGGCGCGGCGCTGTTCAGCGTGCTGGTTGGCCTTAACCATGACGATCCGCGCTGGCTGGTGCCCAGTGTGTTCGCCGCCGGGTTCTGCATCATTGGCGGGCAGTTGACGCTCAATGCCTTCGTCAGCAACTTCTACCCGGCCCAGGTGCGCGCCACCGGCACCGGCTGGGCCCTGGGTGTCGGGCGCTTCGGCTCGATCCTCGGACCGTTGCTCGGCAGTCTGCTGCTGACGTTGCACATGCCAGTGGAGCAGATCTTCTTCTTCTGCGCCGTGCCAGCGCTGCTCGGCGCGCTGCTCATCAGCCGGGTACGCGCACCGCAGCCGCGCGAGGCGACGGTCAAGGGCGAGGCATTAATGGATTGAACGTTTGCCGTTGGGCAACTGGCCGAGGCGTTCCGTGAGTTTCAGGCGCTGCACCGGGTCGTCGGTCAGCAGCAGGGCGTGCTCCAGGTCGAAGCGCTCTGCCTGGGGACAGTCCAGGTGCTGGTACAGCGTGGCCCGGGCCAGGTAGTCGCCGACCTGCACCGGGCCCAGTTGCATGACCCGCTCGGCATCGATCAGCGCCGCGAGGTCGTTGTCGTTGCTTATATGCAATTGGCGAAGGTTGCGCGACAGGCGCTGGAGCATCTGCCGCGGCGATGCGCTGAGCAGGTGCTCGGCGGACAGTGGCACCTGTGGGCCGAACTGGCGGGCGAGCAGTTCGCGGCAGTCGTTGGGATACAGGCGGCGGCCACCACAAGGGTCGAGCAGGTGGTCGGCACCGGGTACCCGCAGCAGGAAGTGCCCGGGAAAGTTCACGCCTTCCAGGGGGATCGACAGCCGCCGTGCCAGCTCCAGGGCAAGGATTGCCAGCAGCAGAGGTTGGCCACGCCGACGTTGCAGCACTTTGTCCATCAAGGCCACGTGCGGGCGCAACGGGTGGTACTCGTCCTGCTGAAAGCCCAGTGCGTTGAGCTGGCGCAGCAAGGGCTGGGCCAGTTCGTTGACCGGCAGCATCGGCAGGCTGGTGCTGACTTCGCGTTGCAGCTCATGCAGCCTGGCCAGGCTGGCCGAGAGCTCGACAGTGCGGTCATGCTCCGCAGCAATCCACAGCGCGGCTTCCAGCAGGGCGACCGGCTCGCGTTCCAGGCAGGCCAGGCAGGCTTGGCGTGGGTTCATCGGACTTCTCCATCACGCTTAACTTGTAGCCCTGGCGAGGCTTTTCGTCCAGTGGTCCGCCCGCACGGTGTGCTGCCTTGACCTGTTTATACTGGTAGCAGCACCTCGCTGGGGAGCCCGTCGATGTTCGCGCTCATGCAAAGCACTCGCACGCAGTCACTGCACTTGTTCATCGACCCGCCTACGGGGCTGAAGGCCGTGGTGGCGATTCACAGCGAACAACTGGGTCCGGCCATGGGCGGTTGTCGCTACCTGCCCTATGCCGACGACGAAAGCGCCATGACCGATGCCATCCGCCTGGCCCAGGGCATGAGTTACAAGGCGGCCCTGGCCGGGTTGCCGATGGGCGGCGGCAAGGCGGTGATCGTGCGTAACCCGCATGTGGAGAACCGTGCAGCGCTGTTCGAGGCGTTCGGGCGCTTCGTCGACACCCTTCAGGGCCGCTTCATCACGGCGGTGGACAGTGGCACCTCGACCCTCGACATGGACTGCATCGCCCAGGCCACTCCCTACGTCACCAGCACCACCGCCTCGGGCGACCCATCGCCACATGCGGCGATGGGCGTGTTCGCCGGCATCCGCGCCACCTCCATGGCCAGGTTGGGCAGTGACAACCTGGAGGGATTGCGAGTGGCGGTGCAAGGGTTGGGCAACGTTGGCTATGCGCTGGCCGAGCAACTGCATGCGGCCGGCGCCGAGCTGCTGGTCAGCGACCTCGATGCCGGCAAGGTGCGCCTGGCGGTGGAGCAGCTCAATGCCCACCCGGTGGCCCATGAAGCCTTGATCAGCACGCCGTGCGACATCTTTGCGCCGTGTGGCGTTGGGCCGGTGCTGAACGGGCAGAGCGTGATGCAACTGCGCTGCGCGGCGGTGGCGGGGTCGGCGAACAACCAGCTGACCACCTTGCAGGTGGCCGACCAGCTGGAGAACCGGGGAATCCTGTATGCGCCGGACTATGTGATCAATGCCGGTGGGCTGATCTATGTGGCCCTGACCCATCGGGGCGAGGGGCTGGGGACCATTACCGCGCACCTGGCGCGGATACCTTCGCGGCTGACCGAAGTGTTCGCCCATGCCCAGGCGGAGAAACGTTCGCCGGCACGGGTGGCGCAGATGCTGGCGGAAAGATTGTTGTACGGCTGAAAGCCATTTCGCGGGGCAAGCCCGCTCCCACGAGATTTTCCATGGATGCGAGCCTTGCGGGCTTGCCCCGCGATGGCGTCATTCCACCGCGCCGCCTTCGAGCAGCTCCGCCAGCGCATCGGGCTGGCTCTTGAACGCTCGGGCGAACACATCGCGGTTCTTCGCCATGTAGATGCCGGCTTCCTCTACCTGCTGCTCGCTCATCGAAGGCACGGCCTTGTGCAGTACCTCGGCCAGGCGTTCGGCCAGCTCGAGCATCTTGTCGTGACGGTCTGCTTCGGCCTTATCCATGAACAAGCGCTCCGGGTCGCGGCTGCTGCGGTACACCACTTCGACGGCCATTCATCACCTCTGTGCCTTTTTGCTGATTGGATTGCGCATTACTGTGTTTTTATACAGTACATCGTCAGGCCATCACCCTGCAACCGCAATGATGGCCAGGCAAACTGACAATCAGCGTAGCCCACAGGTGTCTTGCGGCAATCGACCGCCTTCCAAGACAGGGGCCATGGCCCTTTAACTGCATGGCAACCAAGACCTTCAGTATCAGGAATCGAACATCGTGAACATCAAATGGGCAGAAAAGCTGCGCAAGGGCCTGCACGGCTCCGCCGACTCGCTGGGCAACCTGTGTGTGGAGGCCTTCCATTACCTGGCGCTGTTCGGTATCGGCGCGATCACCGCCTATGCGGCGGTAGTGACCTTCCTGGACATGCTGGGCAAGGGTGGGGTGAGCGTGGATGACATCCTGCTGCTGTTCATCTACCTGGAGTTGGGGGCGATGGTGGGGATCTACTTCAAGACCAACCACATGCCGATCCGCTTCCTGCTCTACGTGGCAATCACCGCGCTGACCCGCCTGCTGATCGGCGATGTCTCGCACCACAAGGCGCCGGATGTCGGCTTGCTGTACGTGTGCGGCGGTATCCTGCTGCTGGCCTTCGCCATCCTGGTGGTGCGCTATGCGTCGTACCGCTACCCGTCGACCAAGGCGCTGGATGCCAGCGGCAAGGAAGTGGACGAGGGCAAATAACCCTCAGTTTGCCAGGCCGACGACAGGGACGCGGCGCTCGCCCTGCGCCGGGCGGGTCAGGGCTGCGAGCACTTCCAGCGGGTTTTGCCCCAGCTCGATGGCCAGGCCCAGGCGAATGCTGTCGATGACTCGTTGCAGACGCACCGGGTCGTTGCGCTGGGCCTGGCTGATCAGGCGCTTGGCGACCACGCCGCTGTCGTCGGAGAGGGTCAGCATGATGCTGCCGTCCAGGCGTTCGATGCTCAGGTTGACCCGGTACTCTGGGGCGAAGGCGGCGCTGATCTGATCGAAGGGATTGTTCATGGTCGGGTTCTGCAGTGAATGATTGCAGAAGTTGACCGGGCTCGACCGAGGTTGGTTCAGGCCCGCTGATCGGTGAACAACGAAAACGCCCGGCGCAAGGCCGGGCATTCTTGTCTGAACCATTGTCGGTCAGGCGTCTGGATCACTCAGTTCCAGGGCGCCGCGCTTGCTGCGCAACTTGCCGTAGAAATGCTCCAGGGCGTGGTTCAGCTTGCTGGCCGCGCCATCGACGGCGTGCTCCAGCGAAGTGGCGGTGTGGGTCACGGAAATCGGCTGGTGACCTTTAGGGCGAGCCTCCATCTGGCAGCGTTTGTCGTGGGGACCGGGCTTGGCGCCGTTTTCGTCACGCAGGTGGACTTCTATGCGGGTGAGGTCGTCCTCGTAACGTTCGAGGCTGCTTTGCAGGGTACTGCGGACCCATTGGTCGAGACGGATGTTGCCTTCGATATGGTTGCTGCTGTTGACCTGGATTTGCATGATTCAATCCTTATTCAGCTTGCTCGCGAGAGGCGCGCCTAGGCCACTGAGGGCGTTGGTTTTCCTGCGCCTCTTGACTCTAAAGTCAGGCAACTGTCGGATGAATTCAAGCCCTTTCTGAAAATAAATTTCCTGTTGCAATTCGCTCTGCTCACAACGATGACGGCCGATCACTGCAATCAATAATGCTGGGCCATCCGCCAGGCGGCCCCTAAGCTCAGGCGCATTTCCTCACCCGTCGGGAGCGCCGCATGTCCAGCAACCCTCTGTTCCAGCCTTTCACCCTAGGCTCCCTTGACCTGCCGACCCGCGTGGTCATGGCGCCGATGACCCGTACCCTCTGCCCCGGGGGCGTGCCCCATGACGGTGTGGTCGATTACTACCGCCGTCGTGCCGCAGCCGGGGTCGGGCTGATCATCACCGAAGGCACTACGGTCGGGCACAAGGCCGCCAATGGCTACCCCAACGTGCCGCGCTTCCACGGTGAAGATGCCCTGGCCGGTTGGAAACGTGTAGTCGACGCGGTCCATGCCGAAGGCGGGCGCATCGTGCCGCAACTGTGGCACGTGGGCAGTGTGCGCCGCCTGGGCACCGAGCCGGATGCCGAGGTGCCGGGCTATGGCCCGAGCGGCAAGGAGAAGGATGGTCAGGTACTGGTCCAGGAGATGAGCCACGACGACATTCGCGAGGTGATCGCCGCCTTCGCCCAGGCCGCGCGCGATGCCCAGGCCATCGGCATGGACGGTGTGGAAATCCACGGCGCCCACGGCTACCTGATCGACCAGTTCTTCTGGGAGGCCAGCAACCGTCGCGACGACGAATACGGCGGTGACCTGGCCGGACGCTCGCGTTTCGCCATCGAACTGATCCAGGCCGTGCGCCAGGCCGTGGGCGCGGATTTCCCGATCATCCTGCGCTTCTCGCAATGGAAGCAGCAGGACTACAACGCACGCCTGGTGCAGACCCCCGAGGCCCTGGCAGCGTTCCTCAAGCCCTTGTCCGACGCGGGCGTGGATATCTTCCACTGCTCTACCCGGCGCTTCTGGGAGCCAGAATTCGAGGGCAGCGAGCTGAACCTGGCCGGCTGGACCCGCCAGCTCACCGGCAAGCCGACCATCACCGTGGGCAGTGTCGGCCTGGATGGCGAGTTCCTGCAGTTCATGGTCGCTACCGACAAGGTGGCCAGGCCGGCCAGCCTCGAAGGCTTGCTGCAACGCTTGCAGGACCAGGAGTTCGACCTGGTGGCCGTGGGCCGCGCCTTGCTGGTGGATGCCGAATGGGCGCGCAAGGTTCGCGAGGGGCGTGAGGGAGACGTGCTGCCGTTCAGCCGTGAGGCGCTGACGACCCTGGCTTGATCACCAGGGGCGGCGTCTGTTCGCGGATGCTCTGCAACTCGCGGCAGGCTCCGTACAGGTAACCCTCGAACTGTTCGATGATCGCCGGCCAGCCCTGGCGGCTGGCGTGCTGGCGAGCGTTGAGGCGCACCCGGCGCAGGGTTTCGCTTTCCTCCAGCAACCAGCAAGCGGCGTCGATGAATGCCGCCTGGTCACCCGGCATGGCCAACGCACCGCTATGGCCGTGGCGGATGTGCTGGGCGGCGGCGGCTTCATCGTAGGCGACCACGGCAAGGCCCGAGGCAAGCGCCTCGAGCACCACGTTGCCAAAGGTCTCGGTCAGGCTCGGGAACAGGAATAAATCGCCGCTGGCATAGTGCTCGGCCAGTACCTCGCCGCGCTGCGCACCGCAGAACACCGCATCGGGCAACTGCTGTTCGAGCTGGCCGCGCAGTGGGCCATCGCCGACGATCACCAGGCGCAGCCGCCGGTGCGGGTAGGCCTTGCGCAGGGCTTCCATGCAAGGGCGCAGCAAGGCCAGGTTTTTCTCTGCGGCCAGGCGTCCGACGTGCAGCACGGCCAGGTCATCCGCGCCCAGCCCCCACTGCCCGCGCAGGGCCTGGCTGCGCCGTGCCGGGTTGAACAGGCCGGAGTCGACACCGCGGGCCATCAGGCCGAGGCGTTCGAAGCCGCGGCGTTCCAGCTCCAGGCGCTGGCTGATGCTGGGCACCAGGGTGATGGCGGTACGCCGATGGAACCAGCGCAGGTAGTGGGTGAGCAGTCGCGACAGCAGCCCCAGGCCATACTGCCCCGAATACTGCGCAAAGTTGGTGTGAAAGCCACTGACTACTGCCACGCCCAGGCGCCGGGCGGCGCGCAGGGCGCTCAGGCCCAAGGGGCCTTCGGTGGCGATGTACAGCACGTCCGGACGCTGCCGACGCCAACGACGCCATAGCTTGTGCATCGACACTTCGCCCCACTGCAGGCCGGGGTAACCGGGCAGTGGCCAGCCACGGCACAGCAGCAGTTCGTCATCGTTGCCCGTTGCGCTGTCGGCGGCTTGTCGCGGGCGGATCAGTTCGACCTGATGCCCGCGCTGGCGCAGACCCTCGCTGAGGCGGCCAAGGGTGTTGGCCACGCCATTGATCTCGGGTGGGAAGGTTTCGCTGACCAGGGTGATGCGCAAGGACGGTGTGTTCATGACAAAAAGTGTCCGCCGCCCCCGTTGCGGCCATATGACGCCTTTGTGACGTGCGGATGACGCCTGATTTCCGGCAGTTTCATCCGTATGAATATTTCCTTGCAACGCACTCAAGAACTCACGGGACGCAGCCGATGCAGATGCATTCGACTACGGGAATACGCTCCGGGAGAGCGGCCATGTTCAACAGCAAACTGAAGAAAGAAATCCAGCAACTGCGCGAAGAACTGATGTCCATCGAGCAGGTCAAGAACAGCCTCGACAGCGAGATGCTGGTGCTCCAGCTCGATCCCCAGGGGCGCATCGAGTCGGTCAACGGCAACTTCGAGGCCGAAATGGGCTACCGCGCCGAGCAGCTCATCGGGCGCAATATCGAGGAGATCGTCCCGGCCCATGTGAAGAAGCTCGATTTCTACCAGCGCATGAAACACGCCATCACCCGGGGCGAGCATCTCAACGGCGCCTTCCGCCTGCTGCGTGGCAACGGTGAAGAGGCCTGGCTGCGCTCGATCCTGCAACCGGTCAAGGACAGCGACGGGCGCCTCAAGTACTTCTCCCTGCATTCCAGCGACCTGACCCGCACCATCGAGACGTCCCGTGAGCATGAGAGCCTGATCAAGGCCCTGATGCGCTCCACCGCGGTGATCGAGTTCAACCTCGAAGGCCAGGTGCTGACCGCCAACGACCGCTTCCTGCAGACCATGGGCTACACCCTCGAACAGATCCGCGGCAAGTCGCACCGCATGTTCTGCGAGCCGGAAGAAGCCAATTCGCCGGGCTACCAGGAGTTCTGGAACAGGCTGCGCCGCGGCGAATTCGTTGCCGAGCGCTTCAAGCGCGTCGATGCCCATGGCCGTGTGGTGTGGCTGGAAGCCTCGTACAACCCGATCATCGACGCCCACGACGTGCTCTACAAGGTGGTCAAGTTCGCCACCGTGATCACCGACCAAGTCAACCAGGAACTGGCCGTGGCCCAGGCCGCCGACATCGCCTACACCACCTCGCTGGAAACCGACGACAGCGCGCGCAAGGCCACCGACGTGGTAACCCAGACTGTCGAGGTGATGCGTGGGCTGGAGGGCTCGATGCAGGAAGCCGCCGAGGGCATCCAGGCACTGGACAAGCAGTCGAAGGTGATCGGCGCGATCATCAAGACCATCAGCGACATCGCCGGGCAGACCAACCTGCTGGCGCTCAACGCCGCCATCGAAGCCGCCCGGGCCGGCGAACAGGGCCGTGGTTTCGCCGTGGTCGCCGACGAAGTGCGCCAACTGGCCTCGCGCACCAGTAGCGCCACCGAGGAAATCGCCAAGGTGGTGCAGCAGAATGAACAGCTGGCCCAGGCTGCGGTGGACATCATCGACACCAGCAAGCGCCAGGCCGAGCAGGGCCTGGCACTGGCCGCCGATACCGGCGGGGTGATCGTCGAGATCCAGGAAGGAGCGAAGAAGGTGGTGGATGCAGTGGGGCAGTTTTCCAGCCAGTTAAGCCACTGATCCGTTCAGCGTCTTGCTTAGCTGCCGCGGCGAGACGGCTGCTACAGAGGGTTGCGCTGTGCCTGTGGGAGCCGGCTTGCCGGCGAAAGGGGCGCAACGCGCCCCCGGCCCTTTCAAGTGCGCTCCCGCACCCAGAACAACGTGGCCCCGGCCACCGCCGCCGGCATCATCAGCACGTTGACTCCCGGAATCATCAGCGCCAGGTAGGTGATCCCGCCAAAGCCCATCGATTGCCAGCGCTTGGCGCGCAGCCAGGCGAGCATGTCCTGCCAGCTCATCTTGTTGTTGTCCGCCGGGTAGTCGATGTACTGGATGGCCATCATCCAGATACCGAACACCAGCCACAGCGGCGCGGCGATCACGTTCACCACCGGGATGAACGACAGGATGAACAGGCCGATGGCCCGCGGCAGGAAGTAGCCAAGCTTGCGCATCTCGCGGCTCAGGGTACGTGGCACCATGGCCATCAGCTCGCTCCAGCTGAAGGGCGGGAAGTTGTCCTGGCCGCGCACCACCACTTCGACCTTTTCCGCCAGGAAACCGTTGAACGGCGCGGCGATGACGTTGGCCAGCAGGGTGAAGGTGAAGAACACCATCAACAGCACCAGGGCGACGAACAGCGGCCACAGGATGTAGGTGAGAAAGCCCAGCCAGTCGGGCAGGGTGGGCATCAGCGCATCGACCCACAGGCTGAACTGGTGGCCGGCAAAGTAGATCAGGCCGCCGAACAGCAGCAGGTTGACCGCCAGGGGCAGCAGCACGAACAGGCGCAGGCTGGGGCTCAGGACCAGTTTCAGGCCTTCGCGCAGGTACTGCGGGCCGGACAGGACGGGGGCTTGCATCGGAGTGCTCCGCTTGAGGAAAACGCGCTGACCTTACCGAGTTTGGCGCGCCGACGAAAGGCGCCGCGCCTCCGGGAAACGGCGTGTAACAAAGCACAGGCACAATGCCTGGCGTTTTCCTCTGCGGATAGAGACTGTCTATAAGGTGGATTGTCGAAGGATATTTCCTTAATCTCTGCGGCCTCGCTACAGTGCGCTCAACTTTTTTGGTTTTGGACCAACGCGTTGTAGCCTTCCCCAAGTGCTGCGTGGGTCCCTTTTAATTCCAGCTGGCGCAACCGGCGCACAGACGCCGGCCCCGTGCGGCCCGCTCGACAGGAGTTCGACATGTCCGAAGTACGTCATTCGCGCGTCATCATTCTCGGTTCCGGCCCTGCCGGTTACAGCGCCGCGGTGTATGCCGCCCGCGCCAACCTCAAGCCGCTGCTGATCACCGGCATGCAGGCGGGCGGCCAGCTGACCACCACCACCGAAGTCGACAACTGGCCGGGCGACCCCCACGGCCTGACCGGCCCGGCCCTGATGCAGCGCATGCAGGAGCACGCCGAGCGTTTCGAGACCGAGATCGTCTTCGACCACATCAACGCCGTCGACCTGGCCAACAAGCCGTTCACCCTGCGCGGTGACAGCGGCACCTACACTTGCGACGCGCTGATCGTCGCCACCGGTGCCAGCGCTCGCTACCTGGGCCTGCCGTCGGAAGAAACCTTCATGGGCAAGGGCGTGTCGGCCTGCGCCACTTGCGACGGCTTCTTCTACCGCAACAAGCCGGTGGCGGTCGTCGGCGGCGGCAACACCGCCGTGGAAGAGGCGCTGTACCTGGCCAACATCGCCAGCAAGGTGACTTTGGTACACCGTCGCGACACCTTCCGCGCCGAGAAGATCCTGATCGACAAGCTGCACGCCCGTGTCGCCGAAGGCAAGATCGAACTCAAGCTCAACGCCACCCTGGACGAAGTGCTGGGTGACAACATGGGCGTGACCGGTGCGCGCCTGAAGAACAACGACGGCAGCTTCGACGAAATCAAGGTCGACGGTGTGTTCATCGCCATCGGCCACACCCCGAACACCTCGCTGTTCGAAGGCCAGCTGACCCTGAAGGACGGTTATCTTGTGGTCCACGGCGGCCGTGAAGGCAACGCCACCGCCACCAACGTCGAGGGCGTGTTCGCCGCCGGCGACGTGGCCGACCACGTCTACCGCCAGGCCATCACCTCCGCCGGCGCTGGCTGCATGGCGGCCCTGGACGTCGAGCGTTACCTGGACGGCCTGGCCAACGCCGCGCACTGATCCAGCCCCTGCGGGCTTGCCTCGCAATGAAAAAACCGGCCATCTGGCCGGTTTTTTTGTACCTGCGATTCAGCTCACAGGCTCAGTCGCATCGACAGGTCAACCGCCTTCACATCCTTGGTCATCGCACCGATCGAGATGTAGTCGACACCGGTCTCGGCGATCACTCGCAGGGTGGTCTCGTTGACCCCGCCGCTGGCCTCGAGCTTGGCCTTGCCAGCGGTGATACGTACCGCTTCGCGCATTTCATCCAGGCTCAGTTCGTCGAGCATCACGATATCGGCGCCCGCCGCCAGCGCCTGGCGCAGCTCGTCCAGGCTTTCCACCTCGATCTCCACCGGCTTGCCCGGGGCGATACGGTGCGCCGCTACCACGGCCTCGGCCACGCCACCACTGGCGGCGATATGGTTTTCCTTGATCAGGAACGCGTCGTACAGGCCGATGCGGTGGTTGTGGCAGCCGCCGCAGGTAACCGCGTACTTCTGCGCCAGGCGCAGGCCCGGCAGGGTCTTGCGGGTATCGAGCAGGCGCACCTGGGTGCCCTCGACCAGGTCGGCCAGGAAGCGCGCGCGGGTTGCAACGCCCGAGAGCAGTTGCAGGAAGTTCAGCGCCGAGCGTTCACCACTGAGCAGCGAGCGTGCCGGGCCTTCGAGGTGGAACAGCGCCTGGTTGGCGGTGGCGCGCTCACCATCGGCCACCTGCCAGTGCACCGCCACCCGCGGGTCGAGCTGGCGGAACACCGCATCGACCCAGGCGGTGCCCGCGATCACGCAGTCCTCGCGGGTGATGATGGTCGCCTTGGCCAGGCGCTCGGCCGGGATCAACTGGGCGGTGATATCGCCGCCGCCGATGTCCTCGAGCAGCGCGCGGCGCACGTTGGCTTCGATTTCGGCGGTCAGGTCGGCGAGGCGTAGGTTCGGCATGGTCGGCTCCACAAGCTAGGTGCCGGCGATTATAGGGCAGGGGGGCGGCGTGTACAGCTGCCGTGCCGATGACCTTTGGTCAGGCGGTTTGAGCAATTCTGCAAATGCATTGTCCGTTGAGGCGTGCGAAAGGCGTGCTGGCAGCTGCCAGAATTTTCACCGATAATGGCGCCTTGTAATTGGCGTCATAGCTTTGACGATTTATCTTCCAGTCGAACAACGCAACATCCAGCAAGGAGTCCGGGATGCATGATGAAGGCAAGGTGGTGCCCTTGGCGGCGGCCATCGACCGGGGTGCGCGCGCGCCCTCGCCATGCCTTCCGGTCCTGCTCCTGCAGGTGCGCGACAAAGCCGCGCTGCAATTGCGCCAGGGCTTGCAGGCGCTGTTCGACAATGCTGACGACACCCTTTTCGAAATGGCCGACAAGGCCAGTGGCCGACTCGACCAGAACCTGTACTTCGAAGCCATGCGCGACCTGCGCCTGAAGCGCAAGAGCATCGAGCGCGGGTTCCTCGACACCTTCTACGACGCCTTTGCCCGTATCGGCCAGGGCGGTGGGCTCGAGGCCCTGGTCAGGTCACAGACCCAGGACAGGTCGGCGCTGGAGCGAACCGTGGCCGTGCAGGCCATGGTCGATCGGGTGCTGTCGCGTGACGGGTTTCTGCTCGATCAACTTAACCTGCGCTTCACCACGTTGCTGGAAGTGCCGCTGGAGACCGCGCACAACCCACTCGGGCCAGGCAACCTCTGCGGTTACTTCCTGGATGCCGGGCGCAACCTGGGGGTCGGCGCCAACGTCAAGATGGTGCTGCTCAAGCTGTACGAGCGTTATGTGCTGCGCGACCTCGACCTGCTCTACGGCGAGGCCAGCCAGTTGCTCGCCAGTGCCGGCGTGCTGCCGGACCTGCTGCCCGCGCCACGGCGCCGTGCCGAGGACCGGCGCGGCATTGCCAGGCGCGTGCCGGCCAGCGTCATGCCGGGCGGCCTGCCCGACTCCGCCGGCCAGGCGTTCTTCGCCTCGGTGCAGGCGCTGCTGGCGCCGGTGCGCGGGCGGGTCACGCCGCGTTTGCAGGCGGCCGGTGCGGCCCAGCCGACCAGTACCGGCGACCTGCTGCGCCTGCTCACCCACTTGCAGCACTATGTGCCGGCCCCTGGCGAGCCGGATGACTTCAACCTCGGCCAGCAGCTGGAGCAACTGCTGTTGCGGGTCAGCGTGCGCAGCGGCACGCGGCGGCGCATTGCCACCGACGACGAAGACACGATCAACCTGGTCGACCTGCTGTTCACCTTCATCCAGGGTGACCACAACCTGCCGGCCAGCCTGCGCGCGTTGATCGTCCGCCTGCATATTCCAGTGCTCAAGGTGGCATTGATCGACAAGGGCATGTTCAGCCGTGGCAGCCACCCGGCGCGCCGCCTGCTCAACGAAATCGCCGCCGCGGCCATTGGCTGGGAGACCGAGGCCGAGGGGCTGCGCGACAGCCTGCACCTGCGCGTCGAACGGATCGTGCAGCGCCTGCTCAATGACTTTTCCGACGATTGCGCCCTGTTCGACGAGCTGCTCGATGAGTTTCTCGCTTTCAGCCAGGATGAACGTCGGCGCAACGAACTGCTCGAGCAGCGCACCCGTGACGCCGAGGAGGGCCGTGCCCGTACGCTGCTGGCCCGCCAGCGTGTGCAGCAGGAGCTCAACGACCGCCTGCATGGCCGGGTGCTGCCGCAGGTGGTGGTGCAGATGCTGGTGCAATCCTGGAGCCAGGTGCTGTTGCTGGCCTGGCTGAAGCAGGGTGAGGCTTCGCCAGCCTGGGCCGAGGCCCTGGCGACGGTCGACGACCTGCTGGTCAGCATTGCCCCGTACCGTGAGCCGCAGCGCCTGCTGGAGCAGGTGCCGGGCTTGCTCAAGGCGCTGCGCGACGGTCTGGCGGGGGTGGCGCTGGACTCCGCCGCCACCCGTGATTTCTTCCTGCAACTGGAGAAGCTGCACCAGCGCGCCTGTGGCGGCACGCCGGAGGCGGATGCCGCGCTGGACGAGGTCTGGGTGGAGGACGATATCGTGCTGGTCGTCAGCGATGAGTCCGAGTTGGACGCTGGCCTGCCGCTCGACGAGCATGACCCTGCCGTTCATCAGGTACAGCGGTTGCAGGTCGGCACCTGGGTCGAGGTGATGGACGACGACGAGCCGCTGCGCTGTAAGCTGGTGGCGCGTATCGACAGCAATGACCGGTTGGTCTTCAGCAACCGCACCGGCATGAAGGTGCGCGAATGGAACCGCATGGGCCTGGCCATGGCCCTGCGTCGTGGCGAGGTACGCCTGCTGGACGATGGCCTGCTGTTCGAGCGGGCGCTGGAGGCGGTGCTGGAGCAATTGCGTGGGCAGCTGGCACGGCAAAGCTGAAGCCTCCTGCACAATCATTTACATGCAAGCACTGGCCGCCCACGGCATACTGACCATCTGTCTCGGGCGTCATTTCAGGATCTGCACCATGCAATTGGACCGCGCGACCGGCTGGTTCACCGGCGTCAGCCACTGCCCCTCGCCGAACTTCAACGCCCGCCCCGAAGGTGAGGCCATTGCGCTGCTGGTCATCCACAACATCAGCCTGCCTCCGGCCTGCTTCGGCACCGGCAAGGTGCAACAGTTCTTCCAGAACCGCCTGGACCCGGACGAGCACCCGTACTTCGCGACCATCAACCACCTGACCGTCTCGGCGCACCTGTTCGTCGAGCGCGATGGCGCGGTGACCCAGTTCGTCTCGTTGCTCGACCGCGCCTGGCATGCCGGCGTGTCGCGCTTCGGCGAGCGCGAGGGCTGCAACGATTTTTCCATCGGCATCGAGCTGGAGGGCACCGACGAACTGCCCTACACCGATGCCCAGTACGCCACCCTGGAGCGGCTGACCCGCGAGATCCGCGCGGCTTGGCCAGTGATCGACGCCCAGCGCATCTGTGGCCACAACGATATCGCCCCGCAGCGCAAGACCGACCCGGGCCCGGCATTCGACTGGCTGCGCTACCGGGCTGCCCTGCAACGCAACGAGGACAAGGCATGAGTTTTCTGGTGTTGGTGCTGGCATTGTGGGTCGAGAAGTTCTCGGCCCTGCGCCAGCGGTTGCAGCGCGACAGCTTCTATCTGGGCGAGCTGGTGCGCCTGGAGCGCAGCGGCAAGGTCCACCCGTGGTGGACGCTGAGTATCCTGATCCTGGCACCGGTGGCGCTGCTCGTGCTGCTTTTGCATGTGCTGGAGCCGGTGGCCTATGGCTTGCTGGCGTTGCCGGTGCACCTGCTGGTATTGATCTACAGCCTGGGGCGCGGCGATGTAAAGGCGGCGCTGGGCCCGTTTCGCGACGCCTGGCGCCGGGGTGACGAACAGGCCGCGCTGCACGTGGCCGAGCGCGACCTGGGGTTGGCCGCCGACGATGCCCAGAGCTTGATCAAGCGGGTTCAGGGCCACCTGCTGTGGCAGGCCTACCAGAGCTTCTTCGCGGTGATCTTCTGGTACTTCCTGCTCGGCCCGGCGGCGGCGCTGGCCTACCGCCTGCTGGCGCTGACCATGGACAACAGCCGTCAGCCCGCCTTGCAGAGCCTGGCCGGGCAACTGCGCCACGCCATGGACTGGCTGCCGGTACGGGTGATGACGGTGAGTTTCGCCCTGGTCGGCAACTTCGTCGCGGTGACCCGCGTGATGCTGCACGAGCTGCTCGACTGGCACGTCAGCGCCGGGCACCTGGTGGCCAAGGTCGGCCGGGTGGCCGACGACATCCCTGAGGAAGAGGACCGCCAGCGCGGTCTTGAGCGGCTGGATAGCCTGTGGGAGCTGCTGCTGCGCTGCGCAGTGCTGTGGTATGCCTGCTTCGCCTTGTGGACCGTGCTGGTCTGAAAGACTTCTAGTGCCTCCCTGTAGGAGCGGCTTCAGCCGCGATCACCCGCGAAGCGGGTGCCAGGCTCCGCGGTGCCTGCATCGCGGCTAAAGCCGCTCCTACCGAGCCGCGCTTAACCATAAGTTACAAACCTTGATTCCAATCTGCGCTATACAAGGCCACTGGCCCTAGATGGCCTAGTGCTACCCCGCAGAACAACAAGAATTCAAGGAGGTGACCTGTGAAGCGTCTGCTCTATCCGGCCATCGCACTGATGAATCGGCTGAGCTTCGGCATGAAGTTCAGCCTGATCAGCGTCCTGTTTTTCCTGCCCATGCTGGTCACCAGCTTTTATCTGGTACGCGACGCCTACAGCCAGCTCCAGGCCACCCGTGGCGAATTGCAGGGGCTGGCGCCGTTGTCCGAGAGCCTGACGTTGCGCGGCGACCTGGAGACCCTCGGCAACCTGCTGCAGATCAACGCCGTGCTGGGCCAGTCGGGCCAGGCCGGCGATGTGGAAAGCCGTATCGCGGCGCTGCAGGACAAGGTCCAGGCCCGGCTCGATGGCCTCAAGGGTAGCGACCCTGCGTTCGAGGCCAAGCGTGCCGAGCTGGCCGAGGCCTTTGCCAGTGCCCGTGACGAAAGCTCGCTGCAGAACAAGGCGGCGCTGTTCGACAAGTTGCTGGCCCAGGCCCAGGTGCTGGGCAAGCTGGTGGCCAGCCAGTCGGGGCTCAGCCAGGACAGTCAGGCCTCGGTGCGTCAGTTGAGCGAGCTGCTCGGCAATGCCACCGCCCAGGTGACCCAGGCCATCGGCGAGGGCCGGGCAATGGGCGCGGTGGCCCTGGGCCGTGGCTTCATGGACTCCTCGGGCAGCGCGCGTTTCGAAGACCTGCTGCAGCGTCTGGAGCGCTTGTCCGCCGATTACGCCATTCGCCTGGATGACGCCCTGGCAACCGATGCCGGGCTCAAGCTCGCGCTCGCCGGTAGCGCCCAGGCCAGCCAGGCCACCGTCAAGCAGGCGGCGACCCTGTTCGAGGACCAGGTGGTGGTGGCCGAGAGCCTGGACGCGCCGTGGGCCGGTTTCTACCAGCAGACCAGCGACCTGATGGCGCAGACTTACCGCTTGAACGATGCCGTGCTGGCCCATCTGCACGGGCAACTGGAAGAGCGCCTCGGCCAGCACCGCCTGCGCACGGTCGCGCTGGTGGCGGCCTTGGCCTGCGTCTTCGCATTGATCATCTACCTCTACAGCGGCTTCTACGTCTCCACCCGGGAAACCCTCGGCAACCTGGGCACCGCCATGGACAAGGTGGCCGCCGGCGACATGACCATCAGCTTCCAGGCCAGCAGCCGGGACGAACTGGGCGAACTGGGGCGTGGTTTCAACGAGACCGTGCGGCGCATTCGCGGGCTGATCGAACAGGTCGGCAAGACCGTGTCCACGGTCGAGGAGCAGGCCGGCCAGGTGCTTTCGGTGTCGAGCCGCAGCAACCAGGCGGTCAGTGGCCAGCGCGAGCAGATCGAGCAGGTGGCCACGGCCATGAACCAGATGAGCGCCACCGCGCTGGAGGTCGCCCGCAGCGCGGCGCTGGCCGCCGAAGGCGCGCAGCGGGTCAACCATGAGAGTGCCTCGGGCCGCGACCTGGTGGAAAGCCAGCAGGGCAGCATCGCCCGCCTGGCCGGCGAGATCGACCAGAGCGTGGCGGCGGTTAACCAGCTGGCGGGCGACAGCCAGGCCATCGGCCGGGTATTGGAGGTGATCCGCAGTATCGCCGAGCAGACCAACCTGCTGGCCCTCAACGCTGCCATCGAAGCGGCCCGGGCCGGTGAGCAGGGCAGGGGGTTTGCCGTGGTCGCCGACGAGGTGCGCACCCTGGCCAGGCGCACCCAGGACTCCACCGAGGAGATCGCGCAGATGATCCAGCGCCTGCGCGAAGGCGTGGGTGCGGCGGTGCGGGTGATGGGCAGCAGCCACCAGATGGCCGCTGGCACCGTGGACGAAGCGCGCCAGGTGCAGCAGGCACTGGGCAACATCCTTGGCGCGGTGGGCGGGATCGTCGAACAGAACCAGCAGATCGCCGCCGCCGTCGAGCAGCAGACCGCCGTGGCCCATGACATTGACCAGAACATTGTGGCGATCAACCGTGCGGCGCAGGACACCACCGAAGGCGCTTGTCAGACCGAAGATGCCAGCCGGGCGTTGTCGGCGCAGGTGGTGGAGCTCAAGCGGTTGATCGGGGCGTTCAGGGTGTGATCGAGGCCGACGCGGATCCTGTGTCGGACTGCCAGCCAAACACCCCGCAGGCATTGCGACTGCTGGCCTCTGCCAGCAGCGTTGTCTCGATCCCCATGACTTCGGCCAGCGCCCCGGCAATCTCGGGAAGGTGCTCGGGGCTGTTGCGCTGCCCCGGGAACATCGCCGGCGCCATGTCCGGCGCGTCGGTCTCCAGCACCACGCTGTCCAGCGGCAGCCTGGGCAGGGTCTTGCGCAGGCGTAGTGCCTGCGGCCATGTCGCGGCGCCGCCCAACCCCAGCTTGAACCCCAGCTTGATGTATTCCCGCGCCTCCTCGTAGCTGCCGGCAAAGGCATGGATGATCCCCGCCCGCGCCGGCTTGTAGCGCTTGAGCGTGGCGATCACCTGGGCGTGGCTGCGGCGCACGTGCAGCAGCGACGGCAGCTCGAAGTCGCAGGCCAGTTGCAGCTGGGCCTCGAACAACGCCTGCTGGCGCGTCGGGTCCAGTTCGGGCAGGTAGAAGTCCAGGCCGAACTCACCCACCGCGCACAGACGTGGATTGCCGCGCAGGCGTTCGAGCCAGTCGCGCAACTGCGCCAGGTGCTCGGGAAGGTGCTGCTCGAGGTAGATCGGGTGCAGCCCCAGTGCCGCGTACACGCCTTCGTTGGCGCAGGCCAGGTCCCAGACTCGCTGGAAATTGTCCTGGTACACCCCCAGCACCACCATGCGCTCCACCCCGCGCGCCGCCGCGTTGGCCAGCAGGCGCGGGCGGTCGGCGTCGAAATCGGCGAAGTCGAGGTGGGTGTGGGTGTCGATCAGGCGCATGGTCAGGCCTTGGCGATCCGCTGCTTGAAGGTGCGACCGATGGCGTGCACGCCGGGCTCGTAGCGCTTGTCCTCGATGGCGGCCAAGGCCAGTTCCAGCGCGGTGGCGGCGATCAGGCCGTGCTGCTGGGCCATGGCATTGACCGGCAGCGGCAGGAAATCGAGCAACTGATTGTCGCCGAAGGTGCCCAGCTGCAGCTGGCGTGAGTCGTCGGGGCGCGCCTGCAGCGTGTCGAACACACCTTGCAGCAGCACGTACGAAGTGGTCACCAATGCATCCGGCAGGCCACCCAGTTCATCGATCAGCTGTTGCATCAGGCGTTGGCCGCACTCGCGGCTGAAGGCTTCGCCCTGGTAGCGGCGCACTTCGCCGTCGAAACCTTGCAAGGCTTCGTCGAAGCCACCGGCGCGGGCCTGGCTCACCGACAGCTCGGGGCGGGCGCCGATCAGGGCGATGCTGCGCGGGCGGGTTTTCAACAGGCTCTGGGCCAACTGGCGGCTGGCGTCGCGGTCATCGCTGATCACCGAGCAGAAGTGCGCCGGGTCCAGGCGCCGGTCGATGGCGATCACCGGCAGGCCCTTGGCCTGCAGCTCGCGGTAGCTCTCGTCTTCCGGCGGCAGGCAACTGGCGACGAACAGTGCGTCGCAGCGCCGGGCACGGAACAGCTGCTGCAATTGGCGTTCGCTGTCGGGCTGGTCGTCGCTGCTGGCGATCAGCAGTTGGTAGCCACGGGCACGGGCGCCTTGCTCCAGCTGCTTGGCAATGCGGGCGTAGCTGGGGTTCTCCAGATCCGGGAGAATGAAGCCCAGGGTGCGGGTGTGGCGGCTGCGCAGGCCGGCGGCCTGGGGGTTCGGGGTGAAGCCGTGGGCCTCGACCACCGCACGCACGCGCTCGACGGTGCTGCTGCTGATGCGCTGCTGTTCGGCCTTGCCATTGATGACGTAGCTGGCGGTGGTCACGGACACACCGGCCAGACGGGCGATATCGCTGAGTTTCACCGAATTTTCCTTGTTGTTTCCGGGACTGCCTGCGGGGCTTGACCGGCTAGTTTCACCCATCGACGGACCCGCGCGCAGACGACCATTGTCGCAATTGTCCGACAGGATGGGGCTTTTTCGTTGGCAGATTATCGAGTAACGTGGCCGCTTGGTCAGATTAAACGTTTCAGCAAGGCGAATTTTCCTGCCTGAAAATCAGTCTTCGCCGGTTGTGCTGATCGTTTCGGCGGCTTTTGCCGTCGAATTCCACAACAATACCTCGGTAGCCGACGGGGCTGCCGCAAAAGGAGAGGGTCATGCTCGAGCTTGCCGTTGAGCAGATTGCCATGGGCCAGCGTGCCGCCGACAAAGGCGAGGCACTGGCGCTGCTGGCCGATCGACTGGTTGCCGATGGTCTGGTCGCCGAGGGTTACCTGGCGGGGCTGCAAGCCCGGGAGGCACAGGGCTCGACCTTCCTCGGCCAGGGCATCGCCATCCCCCACGGCACGCCGCAGACCCGCGAGCTGGTGTTTGCCACGGGCGTACGCCTGCTGCAGTTTCCCGACGGCGTGGACTGGGGCGACGGCCAGATCGTCTACCTGGCCATCGGCATCGCCGCCCGCTCCGATGAACATCTGCGCCTGCTGCAACTGCTGACCCGCGCCCTCGGTGAAACCGACCTGGCCGAGGCGCTGCGTCGCTCCGGTAGCGCCGAGGCACTGCTCAAGTTACTGCAAGGAGCGCCACGCGAGCTGGCGCTGGATGCCCAGTTGGTCGGCCTCAACCTGGCGGCGGAAGACTTCGACGAACTGGCCTGGCGCGGCGCTCGTCTGTTGCAACGCGCCGGTTGTGCCGACAGCGGCTTTGCCGCCGTGCTGCAGCAGACCGAGCCGCTGCCGCTGGGTGAAGGGCTGTGGTGGCTGCACAGCGAACGTGAGGTGCGCCAACCGGGGTTGGCCTTCGTCACCCCGCAACAACCGTTGCGCTACCGCGATCAACCGCTCAATGGCCTGTTCTGCCTGGCCAGCCTTGGAGCGGCGCATCAAGCCCTGCTCGAGCGCCTGTGCGAGGTGCTGATCGAGGGCCGTGGGCAGATGCTCTACCAGGCCACCAGCAGCCGCGCCGTGCTCGAAGTGCTCGGCGGCGAGGCGCCCGCCGACTGGCCCAGCGCCCGGATAGTGTTGGCCAACGCCCATGGCCTGCATGCTCGCCCTGCAAAGGTACTGGCGCAGCTGGCCAAGGGCTTCGAGGGCGAGATCCGCATACGGCTGCACGACAGCGCCCAGCCCGCCGTTTCGGTCAAGAGCCTGAGCAAGCTGCTCAGCCTCGGCGCTCGCCGTGGCCAGGTGCTGGAACTGATCGCCGAGCCCGATATCGCCGCCGATGCCTTGCCGGTACTGCTGGCAGCCATCGAGCAGGGCCTGGGCGAGGAGGTGGACCCACTGCCGCCCACAGCGGTGCAGGAAGAGGCGCTGATGTCCGCCCTGCAGGCCCCGACGCCAGGCAGCACGCTGCAAGGCGTCGCTGCGGCGCCGGGCATCGCCAGCGGTCCGGCCCATGTCCAGGTCGAGCGCGATATCGACTACCCGCTGCGCGGCGAGTCGCCTGCCCAGGAGCGGGCCAGGCTGCGCCAGGCCATCGACACGGTGCACGCCGATCTTCAGGCCCTGGTGCAACGCAGCGACAAGGCCATCGGCGAAATTTTTGTCACCCATCAGGAAATGCTCGCCGACCCGGCCCTGACCGACGACGTCGAGCTGCGCCTGGCCCAGGGCGAAAGCGCCGCCGCTGCGTGGATGGCGGTGATCGAAGCCGCCGCCCGTCAGCAGGAGGCCCTGCACGATGCGCTGCTGGCCGAGCGCGCCGCCGATCTGCGCGATATCGGTCGTCGGGTGCTGGCGCAACTGTGCGGCGTCAAGGACAGCGCCGAGCCAGAGCAGCCCTATGTGCTGGTGATGGTCGAAGTCGGCCCTTCGGACGTGGCGCGCCTGGACCCGGCACGGGTCGCCGGCATCGTCACCGCGCAGGGTGGCGCCACCGCCCACAGCGCCATCGTCGCCCGGGCCCTGGGCATCCCGGCGGTGGTCGGGGCCGGGGCGGCCGTGCTGTTGCTGGAGAGCGGCACGCCGCTGCTGCTTGATGGCCAGCGCGGGCAGGTCGTGGTTGCGCCAGCCGAGTCCGAGTTGCAACGAGCCCTGGCAGAGCGTGATGCCCGCGAGCGTCGGCTGCAGATCGCCTGGGCCAACCGCCATGAGCCCGCGCGGACACGCGACGGCCATGCGGTCGAAGTGTTCGCCAACATCGGCCAGAGCAACGGCATCGACAAGGTGGTGGAGCAAGGTGCCGAAGGCATCGGCCTGTTGCGCACCGAACTGATCTTCATGGCCCACCCGCAACTGCCCGATGTGGCGACCCAGGAAGCCGAGTACCGCCGGGTGCTCGATGGCCTGGACGGACGGCCACTGGTGGTGCGCACGCTCGACGTCGGGGGCGACAAGCCCTTGCCGTACTGGCCGATCGCGGCAGAGGAAAACCCCTTCCTCGGCGTGCGCGGCGTGCGCCTGACCCTGCAACGCCCGCAGGTGATGGAAGACCAGCTGCGCGCTTTGCTACGTGCTGCGGACAACCGTCCGCTGCGTATCATGTTCCCGATGGTCGGCCAGCTCCATGAATGGCGCGCCGCCAAGGCCATGGTCGAGCGCCTGCGCCAGGAGATCCCGGTGGCCGACCTGCAGGTGGGCATCATGGTCGAGGTGCCGTCGGCCGCCTTGCTGGCGCCGCAACTGGCCCGTGTAGTGGATTTCTTCAGCATCGGCACCAACGACCTGACCCAGTACACCCTGGCCATCGACCGCGGTCACCCGAGCCTGTCGGCACAGGCCGACGGCCTGCACCCGGCAGTGCTCAACCTGATCGACATGACCGTGCGCGCCGCCCATGCCCAGGGCAAGTGGGTGGGCGTGTGCGGCGAGCTGGCGGCCGACCCGCAGGCGGTCGCCGTGCTGCTGGGCCTGGAGGTGGACGAGCTGAGCGTCGCCGCCCGCAGCATTCCTGAAGTCAAGGCCCTGGTGCGCCAGGCCGACCTTTCGACGGCCCGCGCCCTGGCGCGCGAGGCCCTGCAACAAGACAGCGCCGAGGCAGTCCGGGCGCTGGTGGAGCGTTATTGATGGCCAAGATCCTCACCCTCACCCTCAACCCGGCGCTGGATATCACCATCAGCCTCGACCGCCTGCGACCCGGCGCGGTCAACCGCAGCCAGGCGCAGCACAGCCATGCCGCCGGCAAGGGGCTGAACGTCGCCCAGGTGCTGGCCGACCTGGGCCACAGCGTCACCGTCGGCGGTTTCCTGGGGCAGGACAACCTGGCGCCGTTCGAGGCGCTGATTGCCTGGCGTGGGTTCGCCGACTGCTTCGTCCGCGTGCCGGGCGAGACCCGCAGCAACATCAAGCTGGTCGAGGCCGATGGCCAGGTCACCGATATCAACGGGCCAGGGCCGCAGGTCGACGAGGCCGCCCGCAACGCCTTGCTGCAACGTCTGGCCCACGTAGCCCCGGGGCATGACGCCGTGGTGGTGGCCGGGAGCCTGCCACGGGGGATCAGCCCCGAGTGGTTGCGCGAGCTGCTGCTGATGCTCAAGGCGCAGGGTCTGAAGGTGGCCCTGGACACCAGCGGCGAAGCCTTGCGCGCAGGCCTGCAGGCCGCGCCCTGGCTGGTCAAGCCCAACACCGAGGAGCTGGGTGAAGTCCTCGGGCTGCCGGTGCAGGGCGCGGACGAGCAACGCGCGGCCGCACGACAGCTGCTCGCCACTGGCGTCGAGCATGTGGTGGTGTCCCAGGGCGAGCAGGGCGTGAACTGGTTCGCCGCTGGCCTGGCGCTGCATGCGCAACCGTCGAAAGTGCGCATCGCCAGTACCGTCGGCGCCGGTGATTCGCTGGTCGCGGGCATGGTCCATGGCCTGCTCCAGGCCGAAGCGCCCGCCGCTACCTTGCGTCGCGCCACCGCCATCGCCGCCCAGGCAGTCACCCAGGTCGGCTTCGGCATTCACGACCGTGAGCAACTGGAGCGCCTGGAAGCCGCCGTGCGCCTTACAGAACAACAAGAAGAGGGCTGCTGATGAACATTGCCATTGTCACCGCCTGCCCCAACGGCCAGGTGTCCAGCGTGCTCAGCGCCCGCTTGTTGGCCGCCGCGGCCCAGCGTCGGGGCTGGAAAACCTGCGTCGAGGTGCACGACGCCGAACACCCGGAGCTGCGCCTGACGCCAACGCAGATCGCCGAGGCCGACTGGGTGCTGGTGGTCAGCACCGGGCCGGTGGACCTGACGCGCTTTGCCGGCAAGCGCCTGTACCAGAGCACGCCGGCCCAGGCCCTGGCCGACCGTGAAGGCTTCCTCGACGAGGCCGCTGCCGGCGCCCAGGTGCAGGTGGCGCAAACCCCGGTGCAGGGTGCGCCGAAGATTGTCGCTGTGACCGCCTGCCCGACCGGCGTGGCCCACACCTTCATGGCCGCCGAAGCCCTGCAACAGGCGGCGCAGGCCATGGGCTACCAGCTCACCGTGGAAACCCAGGGCTCGGTCGGCGCACGCAATCCGCTGCCGGCCGAGGCCATCGCCGCAGCCGATGTGGTGTTGCTGGCCGCCGATATCGAAGTACCGGCCGCGCGCTTCGCCGGCAAGCGCATCTACCGCTGCGGCACCGGCATCGCCCTCAAGCAGGCCCGCGCCACGCTGGACAAGGCACTGGCCGAGGGCAAGGTGGAGGCAGCGGGGGCGACCGGCGCGATGCCGCCGGCCGAGAAGACCGGCGTCTACAAGCACCTGCTGACCGGAGTCTCGTTCATGCTGCCGATGGTGGTGGCTGGCGGTTTGCTGATCGCCTTGTCGTTCGTGTTCGGCATCGAGGCCTACAAGGAGCCCGGCACGCTGCCCGCCGCCTTGATGCAGATCGGCGGCGAGGCGGCGTTCAAGTTGATGGTGCCGCTGCTCGCCGGCTACATCGCCTGGTCCATTGCCGACCGCCCGGGCCTGGCGCCCGGGATGATCGGCGGCCTGTTGGCGAGCACGCTCGGGGCGGGGTTCATCGGCGGCATCGTCGCCGGCTTCCTGGCCGGCTACAGCGCCAAGGCCATTGCCCGCTGGGTGCGCCTGCCCAGCAGCCTCGACGCGCTCAAGCCGATCCTCATCATCCCGCTGCTGGCCAGCCTGTTCACCGGCCTGGTGATGATCTACGTGGTTGGCCAGCCCGTGGCGGCCATGCTCGCGGGACTGACCCACTTCCTCGACAGCATGGGCACCACCAACGCCGTGCTGCTCGGGTTGCTGCTCGGCGGCATGATGTGCGTGGACCTCGGCGGGCCGATCAACAAGGCCGCCTATGCCTTCTCGGTGGGGTTGTTGGCTTCGTCGAGCTACGCGCCGATGGCCGCGACCATGGCCGCCGGCATGGTGCCGCCGATCGGCCTGGGCATCGCCACCTTCCTGGCCCGGCGCAAGTTCGCCCAGAGTGAGCGCGAGGCCGGCAAGGCGGCGCTGGCGCTGGGCCTGTGCTTCATCTCCGAGGGCGCGATCCCGTTCGCCGCCAAGGACCCGCTGCGGGTGATTCCGGCGAGCATCGCCGGCGGCGCGCTGACCGGGGCCTTGTCGATGTATTTCGGCTGCAAGCTGATGGCGCCCCATGGCGGGCTGTTCGTGCTGCTGATCCCCAACGCGATCAACCATGCGCTGTTGTACCTGCTGGCCATCGTCGCCGGCAGCCTGCTGACGGCGGTGGTGTACGCGCTGATCAAGAAGAGCGAGCAGGTGGAGATGGTCGTGGCGCCGGCCAAGGGCTAGGCCGGCAGACTCCATCGCGGGGCAGGCCCGTGCTGGTTATTCGAAGGTGGTGCCGATACGCTGGCGGTTCTTCGAGTACCAGATCCCGGTGATTTTTGCCGTCACGTCCGCTACCGCAACCTGGCCGTCATAGCGACTGTCGTTGCTGTTGTCGCGGCGGTCACCCAGCAGGTAGATGTGCCCGGTCTCAATCACCGTCGGTGCCAGGCTCAGCGACTCGGGACGGCGTACATGCTCGGGCGCTGCATGAAACAGCCCCAGGTTGCGCCCATTGACGATCACTTCGCCATTGACGATCTCCAGCCGGTCGCCGGCAACCCCCGCCACACGCTTGAATGCCTCGCCATTGCGATAGCGGTACAGCACGATATCCCCCACCTTGGGCGCTGCGCTCAAGCGCGTGTCGCTGATGATGTGGTCGCCGATCTGCAGCGTCGGCTCCATCGAACCTGAAGGGATCTGGCTGAGTTGGTAACCAAACAGTGGCCCGCGCAGCACCAGCAGCAGGGCGGCCACGCCTATCACCGCCGCAGCGTAGGCAACCAGGCGTGCGCCGACGGGTTCAGCCCTAGCGCGGCCGCGCCACACAAGGCCTGCGGCCAGGCACGCCGAGCCGAACTTCAGCGCCAGAGCGACACCCAGGCCGACGATCAATGCCCTGGGCGTGGCGAACAGGCCGATCAGCAAAAAGTCGGCGAGGATCAGGCCCAGCAGTATCAATGCCCAGCGCAGCCGGCCCACGTAGAAAAGCCCCCACCCGGCGACGAGCAGCGAGATGACGAAAGCCGAGGAGGCGGATTGGCGAGCTTGCATGAGCGGTGGTTCGTCCTTGAGTTAACGATGTAATTGTTTCGGCAGGTGGCGTGGGCTCTTGATCGTTCAGCGGCGCGGCATCTTTGCCCGCAGCGGCACCAGCAGGTCGCCCAGGCCGTTGTGGTCGATCTCGTGCATCAGCGCCAGCAACCCGCCCAGCTCTCCGGGTGGGAAACCTTTACGGGCAAACCATGCCAGGTAGTCCCCGGGCAGGTCGGCGATGATCCGCCCCTGGTACTTGCCAAAAGGCATGGTGCGGGTGACCAGCAGTTGCAGGGTTTCGGGTCTCATCGGGGCGGTGGCCTGTGGCGGTTGAAGCGCGACCTTACTGCAAACTGCACGACGACCCAAGCGGCGATCATGCAGAACGCCGTTTAACGGTGTGTTTATGAAATCTTCAAGTTACTGATTTATATGATTTATTTTTATTTGCTGGGCCTGGCACGAAGCCTGCTCCGATCAAGGTGACTATCACCTGCCAAGGAGTTGTTGCCATGAGTAACCCCAACAAAGACACGATCGACGTACTCAACGACCTGATCGAGTACAGCAAGGATGGTGAGAAAGGCTTCAAGACCTCCGCCGAGGATGTGAAGAACCCTGAACTGAAAGCGTTCTTCGTGCAACGCGCCAGCGAGTGCGCCAGCGCCGCAGCCGAGCTACAAGGCGAAGTGCGCCGCCTGGGCGGCGATCCGGAAACCAGCACCAGCATCAGCGGCGACCTGCACCGTGGCTGGGTCAACCTCAAGTCGATGGTCACCGGCAAGGATGAAGAGGCGGTGCTCAATGAAGTGGAGCGTGGTGAAGACCATGCGCTGAAGGC
This sequence comes from Pseudomonas sp. TE6288, assembly GCF_054062095.1. Taxonomy (NCBI): domain Bacteria; kingdom Pseudomonadati; phylum Pseudomonadota; class Gammaproteobacteria; order Pseudomonadales; family Pseudomonadaceae; genus Pseudomonas; species Pseudomonas sp. TE6288. The sequence continues at coordinate 126,377 of NZ_JBSSEW010000012.1, read as the reverse complement.
CTACAAGGAAGCCCGCGAGAAGCTGGTCAAACTGGGGCGCTCGGCCAATGACACTTCGTATGCCTTGGTAGAGAAACAACTGCAGGGCGTGCAGCGCAATCATGACCAGGTGAAGGCTCTGCGTAACGCAGCCCGAGCTCGGTCCTGATCAGCATGGGGCCGTGTAACGGCCCCATGACTCACCCCTCGGGTCCTTCCACCCGATTCCGCCCATTGGCCTTGGCTCGATACAACGCCTCGTCCGCATCGCCCAGCAGCGCCGCCAGGTCCTGATGGGTACCGGGGATATGCAGGCCAATCCCCACACTGACCGTCACCGACCGCTCGTCATCGCCGAATGGCGGCATCGCCTCGACACTGGCGCGAATCCGCTCGGCCAGCAACCGGGCGCCGGCCAACTCGGTTTCCGGCAGCACCACCTGGAACTCCTCTCCGCCGTAACGCGCCGCCAGGTCCGCAGGGCGGCGGATGCACAGCTCGATGGTGGTGGCCACCTCGCGCAGCACATGGTCGCCACCGGCATGGCCATGGCGCTGGTTGAAGGCCTTGAAGTGGTCCACATCCACCATCAACACCGCCAGCGGCTTGCGGTTGCGCTGGGCGCGCGCCCATTCCTGGCGCAGCACCTGGTCGAGGCGGCGGCGGTTGGCAAGGCCGGTGAGGCTGTCGGTGGCGGCGAGGGTGGCCAGGCCCAGTTCGGCATCGTGGCGCCGACGTAGCTCGCGGCCCAGCAGCAAGGTCAGCCAGAGGATGCCAATGCACAACACGCCAGTGGCCACGCTGACCACGATCGCGGTACGCCGCCACGACTGGAACACTTCATCGGCCGAGTGGGCCACCAGCACGATCAACGGCAGGTCGGCGACCCGGGCGAAGGTGTAGAGGCGCTGGCCCTCATAGGCCGTCGAGCGGGCGGTGAAGCTGCCGCTGCGTTCGCTGAGGATGCGCTTGAAGTTGGGGCGCTCGCTGAAGCTGGTGCCGATCAGTGGATCCTGCGGCCGGGTCGGCTGGCGCGCCAGCAGCTGGCCATCGGTATTGAGCAGGTTGATGCTGCTGTCCACGCCGATGTCCAGGCGCTGGAACAGTTCGTTGAAATAGGACAGGCGCAAGGCCCCGGCGGCCAGGCCCTGGAACTCGCCGTTGGCGCCGGAGATGCGCCGGCTGAAACTGATGCACCAGTCCAGGTTGCCCAGCCGTGCCTTGAACGGCGGGCTGATCAGCAGGCCCAGGCCCGGGCGGTCGCGGTGCGCCTGGAAGGCCACGGTGTCGGCGAAGTTGGCCTGGCGCGGCACCGCGCTGGTGGAGTCGCCGAGCACGTCGCCCTTGGCGTCGAGCCAGAGAATGTCGCCGCGCACCGGCGCGGAGAAGGCCTGGTTGAACAGGATCTGCTGGCGCAGCTTGGTCGGCACGTTGAGCAGCTCGGGGTGCTGCACGGCCCAGATCAGGCCCTTGAGCGACTGGTCGTAGAGTTCGACGTTGCGCAGGATATCGCTTTCGATCAACTGCACGATGTTGCTCGACGAGCGCATTTCCGATTGCTCGACGCTGTCGCGCTCGCGGGCCAGCAGGTAGCCGACGATGGCCACTATGGCGAGCACGGCGAGGCAGCTGCCCAGGTTGAGGACCAGCTCGGGGTGTGACTTGTACAGGGCGGATCGTGGTGATCGGGTGGGCAACGTCATGCTCGCAACTGCATAAGCCCCGGGATCCATGGGGAGTGGGCCGGAAAGCGGCGGCGGTATTTTAGGCAAGGCGCGATTGTCGGACAAGATCAAAGGTGTTTTGCCCGACGGAATTGATTCAGTGGGCCTGCGATGGGATGTACGACATTTCCGAATCTGAAACCAAATGCTTCAGTTGGGCTGTGCTTGGGACCTATCCTACGCGCTTGCCGGAAGGGTCTGGATAGGCCGGGAAATGCATCAGGGCTAACGTCGTCGGGTCGCCAAATTTGGTGACCGGGTGTGAGAACCTGACGATATGTCTTTCGGCCATTTCAATGGCAGCCGTGTTCGGGCAGACCTCTGGTCTGGCCGGGTTTCATGTCCTCGGTTTCTCACCCCGTACACGGTTGCCACCTAATCCCGTGAGAAAGGTTCAAGTGGCGAATTTCTTCAATCGACATGAGCGATTTTGAATGAAAAAGCTAGTACCTGACCCACCCATCCCCTACATCTCCATCATCGACCATCTGCCCCTCGCCGAAGTCTGGGAGCATGCCGCAGTCCTGATGACCATGATGACCCGCACCTGCGATGTCTACATGGCCTTTCCCGTGGATGAGCGTCCGGAGATCCTGGTGGAGAACATTTCCATCCTCAGCCGGCTGCTGAGCTGCCTGATGGCCCACGCCAGCTCGCTGGAGGAGCAGCCATGAGCGAGCAGCCCGATATGCCCGTCACCGCTGGCGACTAGACTTTCCTGGAATGTTATCGCGTGCTGCCGGGTGTGCCCTTGAGCCGGGCATTCGATGAGCTGTCGGTATTGCAGGATTGCATCCTGCACCTGACCACCGAGGCGGAAATGGAAGGGGACCTGAAAGCGGGGAGTGCGGCGCGGATGCTCAGCGCCATGGCCAAGGCGCTGATCAATGACCTGGAAACAGGGCTGAAAAGAAACAGTTGAAGCAGAGCATCGCCGGCAAGCCGGCTCCCACAAAATAGCGCTGTACCTGTGGGAGCCGGCTTGCCGGCGAAACGAGGGCGTAGCCCTCGCCCGCGATGATGGATCAGAACACGTTCAACGGATAATCCACGATCACGCGGAATTCGTCGTTGTCCTGGATGTTCGAGTACGCCGCGTTGGCCCGGTGCGTGGCATAGCGCAGCAGCACCGACAGGTCCTTCAGTTGGCCTTGCTGGAACACGTACTTCACGTCGAAGTCGCGCTCCCAGTGCCGGGCATTCTCGCCGTCGGCGTTATAGAAGGCGTAGTACTGGGTGTCCTGGCTGGCCTTGGTCAGGTCGGCCTTGCCGCGCGAGTACGACAGCGAGGTGCTCAGGCCCGGCATGCCGAGGCCGGCGAAGTCATAGTCGTACTGCAGCTTCCACGAGCGCTCGTTCGGCGCGTTGAAGTCCGAGTACATGCGCGAGTTGTCGAGGAAGATGCTGTCGCCCAGGTTGATGTAGTCGAACGGCGTGTCGCCATTGACCCGCTGGTAGGCGGCGGTGACGCTGTGGTACCCGGCGGCGACGGTGAAGTGCACGCTCCAGGTGTTGTTGTCGATGCTGCCCAGCTTCGACTGGCCGGTGTCCTGGGTGTGGTAGAAGTGCACGCCCGGGTTCAGGCTGACCAGGTCGTTGACCTGGTAGGTGTAGTCGAAGTCGGCGTAGTACTGGTTCCAGATGTCCTTCAGCTCGGCGGCGTAGAGGTTGGCGGTGACGCCCTCGGTGCCGCTCCACGACGCACCGGCCCAGCTCAGGTTCTGGCTGTCCTGCTCGGGCGTCTGGTTGCTGTAGTAGGTGTTGATGCGGCGGTGGCCGCTCTGGTTGTACGGCTTGGTGAAGCTGACCTTGCCGCCTTCGAGCATCAGCCCGTCTATGCTGTTGTTGGTCAGCGCGACGCCGCGGAAGGTCTGCGGCAGCATGCGGCTTTCGCCACCGGCGATCACCGGGTTGGTGAGGAACAGGTCACCGGCCTTGAACTCGGTGTCGAAGCCCTTGAGCTTGATCGCGCCGCCGGCGGTGGAGAAGGCATGGCGCGCCTTGTCCTCCGGCGCGCTCGGCAGGATCGAGGTGCCGGCGCGGCCATCACCGCCGTCGAGCTTCAGGCCGACCATGGCGTGGGCGTCGAGGCCGAAGCCGATCACGCCAGGCGTGTAGCCGGACTCGAAGCGCGCCACGGCGCCCTGGCCCCACTCGCGCTTGTCCTTGATCGAAGCATTTTTCTCGTTGCGGTTGAAGTAGGCATTACGCAAATGCAGGTTCAGCGTGGAACCCTCGATGAAGCCATCAGCCTTGTCTTCATCGGCCTGTGCGGCCACGGGCATCGTTGCGGCCAATGCAACGAACAACGGGGTGAAACGAAACGCGAAAGACACCGGTACAAACTCCTTTGGTCAAGCGATGGGGCAGTTTTTTATTGTCGTGTCTGCAAGTTCTTATTAGAGACGTAACAGCCAGGCTGAGATTTCCGACGCATAAAAAAAGCCGCTGAAAGGCAGCGGCTTTGAAAGGCTAACATATCGTCACAGGCAGTGCCCATGGTGTAGCCCAGGGAAAACTGGAAACAGTTGGCGTGGTCGGTCAACTATCGGCATCGGTATCGACAGATACCTTGGAAGCGGTCTGCTGTGCGTCTTTAGCCGCAGCGGACTGCTGCGCGGCGTAGGCGTCACGCGCCTCTTGGTGAACCGCGGCGAGTTCGGCGTTGCGGGCGACGAAGGCCGGGGATTCTTCCGCCATGGCCAGGGGCGACAACAACAGGGAAGACAGGACGAAGACGCTGGCAATACCCATACTGTTGGACATTTGGAACAACCTTCTTGCGGGGCAAGTGCTAATGGAGACAGGGCTAAAGTTAGTCCTGTAAACAGCGGGGAAACAGAGGCTGTTCAGATAAGCACTGTTGCGCAAAAAGTAATGATCGCGGCAAAAACACTCAGACTTTTACCGCAAACCCGCGTAGTTGAGCGCTCGGCAAGTTGATACCGAAGGTATTGGCCCCGGCCTCGCTGTGCACGAAAACACTGCCGCCGTGCATCAGGGCGATTGCCTTGACGATGGCCAGGCCCAGTCCGTGGTTGCCGCCGCCGCTGTTGGCGCGGGCCGCATCCACCCGATAGAAGCGCTCGAACAGCATCGGCAGGTGTTCATCGTCGATCGCCGGCCCCGGGTTGCTCACGGCGATGCTGACCTGCTCCTCAGTAGCCTCGATGCGTACCTGGATCGCCTGGTGCGGCGCGGTGTGCTGCACGGCGTTGTTCAGCAGGTTGATCAGCGCCCGGCGCAACTGGGCCTTTTCGATGCAGGCCTGGGCATCGCCGCTGACGGTGACGCTGACGTGGGCGTCTTCGAGGATGTAGTCGAGGTAGTCGAGGGTGGTGGCCACTTCCTCGGCCAGTGAGGCCTGGGTAAGGGCGGTGGCCTTGCTGCCCTGGTCGGCGCTGGCCAGGAACAGCATGTCGTTGATGATGCTGCGCAGGCGCTCGAGTTCTTCGAGGTTCGATTGCAGCACCTCGAAGTAGTGCTCGGCGCTGCGCCCGCGGGTGAGGGCGACCTGGGTCTGGCCGATCAGGTTGGTCAGCGGCGAACGCAGTTCGTGGGCGACGTCGGCGTTGAAGGCTTCCAGTTGCGAATAGGCCTGGCTGACGCGGTCGAGGGCGGCATTGAAGGTGCCGGCGAAGCGTGCCAGTTCAGGCGGCAGGTCGCGGGTCTGCAGGCGGCCGTCCAGGCGTGGCGGCGCCAGGGCCTGGGCCTCGTCGGAGAGGGCCAGCAGTGGGCGCAGGCCAATGCGCGCGACCCAGTAACCAAGCAGCGAGGCCAGCACCACGCCGAAGGCCGCCAGGCCGACGATAGCCACCAGCAGACTGTGCTGGGCCTGCCAGAACGTCTCGGTATCGATGCCGATCAGAAAGCGCAGCGGCGGGCGCTCGCCCAGGGCGGGCAGAGCGCTGACCAGCACCTTGTAGGGATAGGGGCTGTCGCTCAGGCGCAGGTCGCGCATGCCCTCCGGGCCGTCGGCGAAAGCGCGGACCTGTTCGCTGGGCTGGCCATACTCGAAGGCCGGATTGCCGCTCACCACCCAGAAGCGGATGCGCCGGTCTTCTTCGCCGAGCAGGTTGAGCTTGTTGTTGATCTTGGCCCAGTGCTCGGGGGTGCCGTAGCGGTTGAGGGTCGATTCGAGCACGCTGAAGCGCGCATCGAGCTCGGCTTCAGGCAACAGGTCGAGGCTGCGATCGACCTGGCGGTACAGCGCGCTGCCGATCAGCACGAACACGGCCAGGGCGACCATGGCGAACAGCGCCGACAGGCGCAGGGCGATGGAGTTGCGTAAAGGATTCATGGGGCGGCACCTGTGGCCGACGCGTGGGAGCGGGTACTGCCGCAGGCTTCAGCCACGGTTTTCCAGGACATAGCCCATGCCTCGGATGGTATGCAGCAGCTTGTTGTCGAACGGCCCGTCGAGCTTGGCGCGCAGGCGCTTGATCGCTACCTCGACGACATTGGCGTCACTGTCGAAATTGATGTCCCAGACCAGTTCGGCGATGGCTGTCTTGGACAGGATCTCGCCCTGGCGCCGGGCCAGCACGCTGAGCAACGAAAACTCCTTGGCGGTCAGGTCCAGGCGCTGGCCGGCGCGGCTGGCCTTGCGCGCCATCAGGTCGATCCACAGGTCGGCGACCTGGATCTGCAACGGTTCATGAACCGCGCTACGTCGGGTCAGGGCCTGCAACCTGGCCACCAACTCGAGGAACGAGAACGGCTTGCCCAGGTAGTCGTCGGCGCCTTCGCGCAGGCCGTGGATGCGGTCCTCGACCCGCTCGCGGGCGGTGAGCATGATCACCGGCGTCTGCTTGCGCGCCCGCAACGCACGCAGCACCCCGTAACCATCGAGGCCAGGCAGCATCACGTCGAGCACGATTACCGCGTAGTCACCTTCGAGGGCCAGGTGCAGGCCGTCGATGCCGTCGCGTGCCAGGTCGACGGTAAAGCCCTGCTCGGTGAGGCCGCGATGCAGGTAGTCGGCGGTTTTTTCTTCGTCTTCGATGATCAGCACACGCATGGTCTTGTCTCAACTGGCGGTCGGCGCGGGGGCGACGGTGGCCCGGCGGCGGCGGTGGAACAGACGCTCCAGGGCCAAGTATATGACCGGGGTGGTGAACAGCGTCAGGGCCTGGCTCACCAGCAGGCCGCCGACCACGGCGATGCCCAGTGGCTGGCGCAGTTCGGCGCCGGCGCCGAAGCCGAACATCAGCGGCAGTGCGCCGAGCAGCGCGGCCAGGGTGGTCATGATGATCGGGCGGAAGCGCACCAGGCACGCCTGGTGGATCGCCTGCTCCGGCGTAATGCCGTGGTTGCGCTGGGCTTCGAGGGCGAAGTCGATGAGCAGGATGCCGTTTTTCTTGACGATGCCGATCAGCAGCACCACGCCGATCAGCCCCATGATGGTGAAGTCCTGGCGCATCGCCCAGAGCAGGATCAGCGCGCCCAGGCCCGCCGAGGGCAGGGTGGAGATGATGGTCAGCGGGTGCACGAAGCTCTCGTAGAGCACGCCAAGGATGATGTACACCGCCACCAGCGCGGCGAGGATCAGGTAGGGCTGGCTCGACAGTGAACTCTGGAAGGCCTGGGCGGCGCCCTGGAAGTTGCCGGCGATGGCGTCGGGCATGCCCAGTTCGCGCTGGGTGCGTTCGAGGATCTGTACCGCATCGCCCAGGGCCACGCCGGGGGCCAGGTTGAACGAGAGGTTGGCCGCCGGGAACAGGCCGTCGTGGCTGATCGACAGCGGCCCGGTGCTGGGCGGCGCGACATGGGCCAGGGCCGACAGCGGCACCATCTCGCCCGACAGCGGCGAGCGCAGGTAGAAAAAGTTGAGGCTCTCGGCCTTGCCGCGCTGGCGGGCGTCCAGTTCGAGGATCACCTTGTACTGGTTGGTCTCGGTCTGGAACTCGCTGATCTGCCGCTGGCCGAAGGCATCGTACAGCGCCTGGTCGACGTCGGTGGTGGTCAGGCCGAAGCGCGCCGCGGCCTGGCGGTCGATATCGATGCGGGTGACGCTGGCGCCCAACTGCAGGTCGTTGGACAGGTCACGGAACGCCGGATTCTCGCGCAGGCGTTCGGTCAGGCGCTGGGTCCACAGGTTCAGCGCGACGCCGTCATTGCTCTTGAGCACGTACTGGTACTGGGTGCGCGACGGCCCGGAGCTGAGGTTGATGTCTTGCCCTGCGCGCAGGTACAGGACGATGCCGGGAACCTGCGCCAGTTTCGGGCGCATGCGGTCGATCCATTCGCTGGCCGACACATCGCGTTCGCCACGGGGCTTGAGGGAGATCCAGAAGCGCCCGTTGGCGATGGTCTGGTTGCTGCCGGTGACACCGACCGAATGGGAGAAGGCGCGCACCGCCGGGTCGGCTTCGATGATCTTCGCCAGGGCCTTGTGCTTCTCGATCATCGCGGGGTAGGACACATCGGCCGCCGCCTCGCTGGTGCCGAGGATGAAACCGGTGTCCTGCAACGGGAAGAAGCCCTTGGGGATGGCCACGTAGCCGACCACCGCCAGTGCCAGGGTCAGGCCGAACACGCCGAGGGTGACACGCTGGTGCGCCAGGGCCCGGTCCAGGCCCTTCTCGTACCAGCGCACCAGGCGCTGGCCGAAACCGTCATGCTGTGCCTCGGGGCGGCGCATGCACAGCGCGGCGAGGGTCGGCGCCAGGGTCAGCGAGACCACCACCGAAATCAGGATGGTCGCGGTGGCAGTCAGGGCGAACTCCTTGAACAGCCGGCCGACCACGCCGCCCATGAACAGCAGCGGAATGAACGCGGCGATCAGCGAGAAGCTGATCGACACCACGGTGAAGCCGATCTCGCCGGCGCCCTTGAGCGCGGCCGTGCGGCTGTCGTCGCCGGCCTCCAGGTGGCGGTGGATGTTTTCCACCACGACGATGGCATCGTCCACCACGAAACCCACGGCGATGACGATGGCCACCAGGGTGAGGTTGTTGAGGCTGAAGCCAAACACGTACATCAATGCGCAACTGGCGATCAGCGACACGCCGAGCACGCTGGAAACGATGAAGGTCGCCGACCACTGGCGCAGGAACAGCGCCATCACCCCGATCACCAGGGCCACGGCGATCAGCAGGGTCAGCTCCACCTCGTGCAGCGAGGCGCGAATGGTCTGCGTGCGGTCCTGCAGCACCGACACCTCGACCGCTGCCGGCAACATCTCTTGCAGGCGGGGCAGGGCAGCCATCACCCGGTCCACGGTGTCGACGATGTTCGCCCCGGGTTGGCGGAAGATCACCAGGTTCAACCCCGGCTGTTCGCCGGACCAGGCCCTGACGTAGGCGTTCTCGGCGCCGTCGATCACCTTGGCGACGTCGGCCAGGTGCACCGGGGCGCCATTGCGGTAGCTGACGATCAGCTTCGCGTAGTCCTCGGGGTGGAACAGCTGGTCGTTGGCGGCGAGGGTCGACACGCTGTGTTCGCCGTACAGCGCGCCCTTGGCCAGGTTGAGGCTGGTCTGCTGGATGGCCTGGCGGATGTCGGCCAGGGTCAGGCCGATGGCGGCGAGCTTCTCGGGCTGGGCCTGCACGCGGATGGCCGGGCGCAGTTGCCCGGTGATGTTGATCAGGCCGACGCCGTCGATCTGGCTGAGCTGGCGGGCCAGCAGGGTCTCGGCGTAGTCGCTCAGTTGGTTGCCGGGCATCTGCGCCGAGCTGACGGTGAGGATCAGCACCGGGCTGTCGGCGGGGTTGACCTTGCGCCAGGTGGGCGGGCTGGGCAGGTCCTGGGGGAGGCGCGCGGTGGCGGTGTTGATCGCCGCCTGGACCTCCTGGGCGGCGGTGTCGATGTTCTTGTCCAGGGTGAATTGCAGGATCAGGTTGGTCGAGCCCAGGGCGCTGCTGCTGGTCATCTGGGTCATGCCGGGGATGGCGCTGAACTGCACCTCCAGGGGCGTCGCGACCGACGAGGCCATGGTCTCGGGGCTGGCGCCGGGCAACTGGGCGGTGACCTGGATGGTCGGGAAGTCGGCCTCGGGCAGCGGCGCCACCGGCAGGCGCGGGAAGGCGATGGCACCGAGCAGGACCAGGGCGAAGGTCAGCAGCAAGGTGGCGATGGGGTGGTCGATGCACCAGGCCGAGACCCCGTTGCGGGTGTTCATGGCTGGCTCCTGCTTTCGGCCATTTCCGCCGGGGCAGGGGTGTCGGGGGTGACCTCCACGATGCTGCCGGGCTTGAGTCGCGACTGACCGTCCAGCACCAGGCGATCGCCGGCCTTGACCCCGGCAATGACATTCAGCGTGCTGTCCTGGTACACCACCTTGACCGGTACGGCGCTGACCTTGTCGCCGTCCAGACGGTAGACGAAGTGGCCGTCGATGCTGCGCTGTACCACCGGTGGCGGCACCACCAGGGCGTCCTCGTCCACCGCTGTGCGCAGGCGCACGGTGACCAGCTGGCCCGGCCACAGACGTCCGTCCTGGTTGGCGAACTCGGCCTTGACCCGCACCGTGCCGGTGGTGGCCGAGACCTGGTTGTCGATCAGCATCAAGTGCCCCTTGGCGAGCAGGCTGCGTTCGCCGTCGGCGTCCAGGTAGGTCTCCACTTCGGCGGGCGTGGTTGAGTTCAACAGGCCCTGCAGGACTGGGAGCTGCTGTTGGGGCAGGGCGAATTCCACGGCGATCGGGTCGATCTGGGTGACGTTGAACAGGCTCTGGGTGTCGCTGGTGCGGACCAGGTTGCCAGGGTCGACGTTGCGAATGCCGACGCGACCGCTCACCGGCGAGCGGATCTGCGTGTAGCTGAGCTGCACCGCGGCATTGTCGATGGCCGCCTGGTTGCCCTTGATCGTCGCCTGCAACTGGTTCACCAGCGCCTGCTGCTGGTCGAGGGTCTGCTTGGACACGCCGTCGTCGCTGCTCAGCAACTGGTAGCGCTTGAGGTTGACCTTGCCCACCTGCAACTGCGCCTGGGTCTGGCCGAGCTGGGCACGGGCCTGGTCGAGGTTGGCACGGATCGCCCGGTCATCGAGGGTGGCCAGCAGGTCGCCCTGCTTGACCCACTGGCCTTCCTTGACCAGCACCTGGGTCAGCACGCCCTCGACCTGCGGGCGCACCTCGACGCTGTGCAGCGACAGCACCGAGCCGATGGCGCTGAGGTAGCGCGGCACGTCCTGCTGGGCCACGGCTATCACTCGCACCGGTATCGTGCTGGCGGCGCGGTTGGCCGGAGCTTCGCGGCGCGGCCCCAGCCAGGCGCCGATGGCGACCAGCAGGACCAGGGCCAGGGCGGCGAGTACGAGGAGGCGGGACGGACGTCGCATCGGGGTGGGCACCTTGGCCAAGGGGCTGGGAAATGGATTCGGCTATTACAGGGTTATAGCGCGCCGACCGGGTCGGCAGCGTGACGCCAGGCTGTCACGGCTGTCAGTTTCGGTGGGTTGATGGCCAAGTGCCAATATCCTGCCATGGATCAATGTTACGTCGGCGTTTGCCCCTAGAGTCGTACGCCCTGCCGATCTCCCGTACAACAACGAGTGCCTCCGATGAAGTGCAATATGCCTGTTACCGGTCGCGAAGTGGATTACCCCGGCGACGCCAACATCCTGTCCACCACCGACCTGGACAGCCGCATCACCTATGCTAACGACGATTTCCGGCGGGTCAGCGGTTTCCTGCGCGAGGAGCTGCTGGGCAATCCCCACCACATCGTCCGCCACCCGGACATGCCGCCCCAGGCCTTCGCCCAGATGTGGCAGTCGCTCAAGGCCGGGCGCTCGTGGATGGGGCTGGTGAAGAACCGCTGCAAGAATGGCGATCACTACTGGGTGAGCGCTTTTGTCTCGCCGATCAGCAGCGGCGGGCAGGTGCTGGAGTACCAGTCGGTGCGGACCAAGCCTGGCACTGAACAGGTGGCGGCGGCCGAGCGTGCCTATGCGCGCTTGCGCGAGGGCCGGCGTGGCTGGCGCGAGCGCCTGCCGGTGATCGGGTTGGGCGCCCGCTTGTCGCTGGCGGTCGGCGCCGTGCTGGCGCTGGTGCTGGGCGCCGGGCAGTGGTGGCTGGGGGCACCGTTGCTGGAATCCGTGTTGGAGGTGGCGGCGGCGGTCGGCTTGAGCAGCCTGGCGATCCGGTTGCTGTTACGCCCGTACGAGCGGCTGCGCCGACAGGCCCAGGCGATTGCCGACAACCCACTCAGCCAGCGGCTGTATACCGGCCGGCGCGACGGCCTGGGGCAGATCGAGTTCGCCATGCGCATGCTCAAGGCGCAGCTGGGCGCGGTGGTCGGACGTATCGGCGACACCTCGTCGCGCCTGGCCGGGCATTCGGGCTCCCTGGCCGAGGCACTGCACAGCAGCCACGCCAACAGCCTGGAGCAGCAGAACGAGGCCGACCAGGTGGCCACGGCGATCCAGCAGATGAGCGCCAGCGTCGCCCAGGTAGCCAGCAGCGCGCAGATGGCGGCGATGGCGGCCGACCAGGCGGAAGACGAGACCCAGTCCGGGCATCAGCTGGTCAACCGCAACCGCTGCGCGATCCAGGACCTGGCGGGCTCGCTGGTGGAGGCCAGCGAGGTGATCCAGCAACTGGAAAACCACAGCAGCGAGATTTCCGGGGTGCTTGATGTGATCCGTGGCATTGCCGAGCAGACCAACCTGCTGGCGCTCAACGCCGCCATCGAGGCGGCGCGGGCGGGTGACCAGGGGCGGGGGTTCGCGGTGGTCGCCGACGAGGTGCGTGGCCTGGCCCAGCGCACCGCGCAGTCGACCCACGATATCCAGCGCATGATCGGCGCTCTGCAGGATGGGGCTCGCGCGGCGGTGCAAGTGATGCAGCAGAGCAGCGCGCATGCCGGGCACAGCGTCGAGCAGGCGCAACTGGCCAGCGACGCGCTGGACAGCATCAGCGTGCGGGTCAACCAGATCAACGAGATGAGCCTGCAGATCGCTGCGGCGGTGGAGCAGCAGAGCCAGGTCAGCGAGAACATCAACCGCAACATCAACAGCATCCGCCAGGCCAGTGAGGCGACGGTCAGCGTCGGGCAGCGCAGCCACAGCAGTGCCAGTGACGTGGCGGACCTGGCCAAGGACCTGCGGCGACTGGCGGATGAGTTCTGGCGGCGTTGTCAGTGACTGACTGAGTTGTCTGTGCCGGCCTTATCGCGGGGCAAGCCCGCTCCCACGAAGCACCTTGGTACTTGGCGTGGGCTTGCCCCGCGATTGGATCTATCTAGAAACCGATGAACGCATAGTAGACCGGCGCTTCGCCCGTCACCTGTAGCCGATGTTCCTGCAGACCGGCCGCAAGCGCCTCGTCCTGCACATGCACAGCCCACGGTCCATCGACCGCCCGTGGCGCCTGCTCCAGCACCGAGGCAAACGCCGCCATGTCCGGGAGCCAGGCAGTAAATCCATTGCCCTTCAGAGCGCTGGTGGTCATCCCCAGCGCCTGACAGATCGCCACCTTGGCCGCGATATCGTCGCGGTCGGCCTGGCGTGAGGCCTCGATCAGGGCACGCAGCGCCTCATCCACCGGCAGGCTGCCGTGAATCAGTTCCGGCCCTTGCGTCCAGGCCTCGGGCGGGCAGTCCTTGTTTTCCGGGCGCAGCGGCAGGTGCGGGTTGATCTCCGCCGGGTAGATACGACAGACCAGCGGGCGGCTTTCATAGATACCGCACAGGTCATTGTCATCGAGGTTGCGGCAGCGCCCGGGGTTGAACGCGGCGAAGGTTACCGACACCTGCAACTGCGCGTCACCGCACGGCACCGGGTGTGAACGGCGCAGCACATGCTCGCGCTGGTCGGCCGGCATACCCGGGCCATCGGCGAGAAAACCCTCGATCAGCACCACCACCTGGCCGCCGGAACTCGCCCACTGCCGGGCCTCGGCCAGGGTCAAAGGCACGTGATGACCGGTGCAGCATTTACCACAGCCGGTGCAGGCGAACCGAATGCTGTCGCTCATCGCTTGCCGACTTCCCAGTCGGTGACGAAGGCCTGCTGGCGCTGGCGATCATAGAGGCACAGCTCGGTGCCGATGCGGTTCTGCATGTGTTTCTGCGGGTAGGTGCCCTCGATCAGCAGCGCGCTGTAACCGACCTGGTCGTCGAACTCGGCGGGTTTGCCCAGAGCGTGGGCATCCTTGAACTGGCTTATGGCCAGGCAGGCCTTGAGCATGTGCTGGCGCTGATCGCTCCAGGCTTGCTTGCTCGAAGCGTGGACTGCGCCGCTGGCTAGGGCGCAGAGAATCAGGAACGAATTGAGAAATTTCATACGCGACACCGGCAATGAACCTGCGAGGGGCGCGAATTATGCCCGAACGTTTTCCTTCATCAAGTCAGGAAAATCCTGACTTGATGTGTCAACGCTCCTCGAACACCACCGCCCGCGCCGCCGTTACCAGGCAGTTGGTCAGCTCCGGCGAGGAGAACTTGGTGAGAATGGCATTGGCCCCGGCCAGCTTGGCCTTGTCACCGCTCATCGCGCTGTCCAGCGAGGTGTGCAGCAGGATGTACAGGTGCTGGAAGTCCGGGGTTTCGCGCAAGGTGCGGGTGAAGGCGAAGCCGTCCATCTCGGACATCTCGATGTCCGAGACGATGATGTTGATCTCTCTGTCGGTGCCTTGCAGCTCCAGCAGCACATTGATCGCATCCTTGGCGCTGCGCGCGGTGTGGCACTCGATGCCAAGGTTGCGCAGGGTGTGCACCGACTGCTGCAACGCGACCTGGCTGTCGTCCACCACCAGGATGTTGGCGGCGGCCAGCAGGCTGGCGTCCTCTTCGCTGACTTCCCCCGGGTGCGGTTCGTGGGGCGGCGGGGCGATGCCGTGGATGACCTTTTCGATATCCAGCACCTGCACCAGGGTGTTGTCGACCCGGGTGACGCCGGTAATGAACGAGCGGTTGCCCGAGCCGTAGGGTGGCGGTTTGATGTCGGTGCTCAGGCAATGGACGATGCGGCTCACCGCTTGCACGTGCAGGCCCTGGCGCGAGCGGCTGATCTCGGTGACGATCAGGCAGCCGCCGTCGGGGTCGGCCAGGGGCATTTCGCCGATGGCGCGGGACAGGTCGATCACCGACAGCGAGTTGCCACGCAGGGTGGCGACGCCTTTGACGTGCGGGTGGGACTCCGGCAGTTTGGTCAGCGGCGGGCAGGGGATGATCTCGCTGACCTTGAGCAGGTTGATTGCCATCAGTTTGCCGCTGCGCAGGGTGAACAGCAGCAGGGACAGCGAGTCCGCGCGGGCTTTTTGCGTGGCCATGGACAACCTTCGCTATGAATGAGGGGGAGGATGCCGGGTTATCGGCTTTCTGGCGCCAGGCTTTAGCTTAGTTTGCTATTGGATCTGCAGTGGGGTCGCTTTGCGACCCTTTCGCCGCGGTTCGTCGCCACGACAAGCCGGCTCCCACACTGGCCGCGCTGAGCTCAGCCAAGCGCCATCCCTGTGGGAGCCGGCTTGCTGGCGAATGGGCTGCGAAGCGGCCCCATCAGCGCAGCCCCAAGCGCTTGGCCAACCGGCTCAGGTTGGCCCGATCCAGCCCCAGCTCCCGGGCTGCGGCTGCCCAGTTGTCCTGGTGGCGATCCAGGCACGCTTCGACGATCTGCCGCTGATAATCATCCACCGCCTCACGCAGCCCCCCCTCGGGCAGCGGCGCGTCAGCCGACGGTGCCTCGATTTCTGCCAGCATGCTCGGCGCCACGTTGCGCAGATCGAGGTCAGCCGCTTCCAGGGTGAGGATTTTCGGCCGCCGCCCGTGCTGTCCCAATGCCTTTAGCGCCGAGCGACCGATCAGGTGCTCCAGTTCGCGGACGTTGCCCGGCCAGCCGTACGCCAGCAAGGCGGCCTGGGCGTCAGTGGACAGCCGTAGGCTCCCCAGCCCCAGGCGCGCGCGGTTCTGTTCGAGGAAAAACCCCGCCAGCAACAGCACGTCGCGGCCTCGCTCGCGCAGGGGTGGAACTTGCAGCGGATAGACGCTCAGCCTGTGGTAGAAGTCGGCGCGGAAGTTGCCATTGCGCACCTCTTCGGCCAGGTCGCGGTTGGTCGCGGCGATCAGGCGCACATCGACCTGATGGTCGCGGTCCGAACCCAGGCGTTGCAACTGCCCGCTCTGTAATACCCGCAGCAACTTGGCCTGCACCGCCAGCGGCAGTTCGCCGACCTCGTCGAGGAACAATGTGCCGCCGTTGGCCAGCTCGAACTTGCCGCGGCGTTCACCATGGGCGCCGGTAAAGGCGCCGCGCACATGGCCGAACAATTCACTCTCCACCAAGGTGTCGGGCAGCGCGGCGCAGTTGAGGCTGACCATCGGCTTGCCGGCACGCTGGCTGGCATGGTGCAGGGCCTGGGCCACCAGTTCCTTGCCGACGCCGGTCTCGCCGGTGATCAGCACGGTCAGGTCGCTACCGCCGACCAGGCGGATCTCCTCGACCAGGCGCTTGTGTGCCTTGCTCTGGCCGATCAGTTCGCGGTCCTGGCCGCTGGCCTGGCGATACACCTCGGCGCGCTGGTGTTCATCTTCGGCGCGCAGGGCCAGGTGCTCGATGCGCTCGGCCACGGTTACCGTGGCGGCGGCCAGGCTGGCGAAGGCCTGCAGGGCGTCGAGTTCGAGGCTCTGGAACTGGCCGGCGGTGAGCGCGTCGAGGGTCAGCAGGCCCCACGGGCGTTCGTCGACCATCAGTGGGCAGCCCATGCAGTCGTGCACCTCGAGATCCACATGGGCGGCGTCGACCAGGCCGTCGTAAGGGTCGGGCAGCGGGCTGTCGCTAGGGAAACGGGTGGGCTCGGGGCGGCTGAGCAGGGCCTGGAAGCGCGGGTGCTCGCTGACCCGGAAGCGTCGGCCCAGGGTGTCCGCCGACAAGCCATCCACCGCTAGCGGTACCAGCCATTCGCCGTCCAGGCGCAGCAGCGCCGCGGCATCGCATGGCAGCAGACCGCGCATGGCCTGCAGCAGCCGGCGGTAGCGTTCCTGGTCGGGGAGGTCGCGGGACAAGTCGCTCACCAAGGGGAGGAGGGCAGTGAGCAGGGGCTTTGCAGTCATATGGACTCCTGTTGGTCGGAATGACTATACGCCTGAGTGTGTCCTTTTGACATCGATCAATGAAAACCCCCGGTTTTACTGACGATCAAAGTTGGCACGATTGCTGAAATGGTCTACGCAACCATTCGAAGCCACAGGCTCAGGAGTTGTCGTAATGCTCAATGCCGAACAACGTGCAATCATCAAAGCCACCGTGCCCCTGCTGGAAAGCGGTGGCGAGGCCCTGACCACCCACTTCTACAAGATGATGCTCAGCGAGTACCCCGAAGTACGTCCGCTGTTCAACCAGGCCCACCAGGCCAGCGGCGACCAGCCGCGTGCCCTGGCCAACGGCGTGCTGATGTACGCCCGGCATATCGACCAGCTCGAGCAGTTGGGCGGCCTGGTAGGCCAGATCATCAACAAGCACGTCGCCCTGCAGATTCTCCCTGAACACTACCCGATCGTCGGCAGCTGCCTGCTGCGCGCCATCGAGGAAGTGCTGGGCAAGGAGATCGCCACGGCCGAGGTGATCGCTGCCTGGGCGGCGGCCTATGGCCAGCTTGCCGATATCCTCATCGGCGCCGAGGAGAACCTGTACAAGCAGAAGGAAGAGGCTGCCGGCGGCTGGCGCGGCACCCGCGAATTCCGCCTGGTGCGCCGCGAGCAGGAAAGCCGCGAAATCGTCTCGTTCTACTTCGCGCCGGTCGATGGCAAGCCGGTGCTCAAGGCCGAGCCGGGCCAGTACATCGGCCTGAAGCTGGAAATCGATGGCCAGGAGCAGCGTCGCAACTATTCGCTGTCGGCCCTGTGCGACGGTGAGCAGTACCGCATCAGCGTCAAACGCGAGGCGGGCGGCAAGGTCTCCAACTACCTGCATGATGGCTTGATGGTCGGCGATACCCTGCAACTGTTCCCGCCTTCCGGTGACTTCACCCTGGTCGCCAGCGACAAGCCGCTGGTGCTGATCAGCGGCGGTGTGGGTATCACCCCGACCCTGGCCATGCTTGAGGCGGCCCTCGAGACCGAACGCCCGGTGCACTTCATCCATTGCGCACGCAACGGCGCGGTGCATGCCTTCCGCGACTGGATCGATGGCCTGGCGGCGCGTCACCCGCAACTCAAGCGCTTCTACTGCTACGCCGAGGAGGATGGCAGCCAGGCTGCCGACGCAGTGGGCCTGCTGGACCAGGACCTGCTGGCCGAATGGCTGCCGCGTGAGCGCGATATCGACGCCTACTTCCTCGGACCCAAGGGCTTCATGGCGGCGATCAAGCGTCAGCTCAAGGGCTTGGGTGTGCCGGAAGGGCAGAGCCGCTATGAGTTCTTCGGGCCGGCTGCGGCTTTGGAGTGAAGCGCTGAGCCCATCGCGGGGCAAGCCCGCTCCCACGAAGCCGAGGATGGCGGCGTGGGAGCGGGCTTGCCCTGCGATGGACTTCATCCCAATCGCTGCGGTTCGGCGTTCTGTCGGGCCGCCAGCACAAGGATGCTCCCGGCCGTGGGTAATCGAGAACGAAGCGGACGATGACATTCGACGCTGTCGGCCTGGCCGAGCGCCGAACCGCAGCGATTGGGCCTAACCGATCTTCTATATAAGGAAGCGGTGAACGCGGTTACACCCGCTTTCATCTTTAATCCTCCTTTAATCACTGTATCCTTCACTTCCTGGTGTCGAGGGGCCTGCTCCTGCCCGGCACCGGGCTGGCGCATTTTTCACGCGCGTCAGTGAACCGAAACCGACCCGCTCGGTCCTAGGTCATCAGTGGATAGCCGCGCACGCCCCCGCTCGATGCATTCAAAGGTCATCTCCAGCGTGTAGACTGGGCGCCCCTCGGGCAGCCCGCGCTGCCACTCTCCATCGAAGGAATCGGCAATGAACGAACTCTCATCGCGCCTGAATCGGGAACGGCGCTTTCTGGTGCTCCTCGGCGTGATCTGTCTGGCGCTGATCGGCGGCGCCCTGTACATGCAGGTGGTGCTGGGCGAGGCGCCCTGCCCGCTGTGCATCCTGCAGCGCTATGCCTTGCTGTTCATCGCGATCTTCGCCTTCATCGCCGCCGCCATGCCCGGGCGCCGTAGCCTGACGTTCTTCGAGGCGCTGGTGGTGCTCAGCGCCATCGGTGGCATCGTTGCCGCCGGCAATCATGTGTATATACTCGCCAACCCGATGGTCAGCTGCGGTATCGACACCTTGCAGCCCATCGTCGACGACCTGCCGCTGGCCAAGCTCTGGCCGCTGGCGTTCCAGGTCGATGGGTTCTGTTCCACGCCCTACCCACCGATCCTTGGCCTGTCCCTCGCGCAATGGGCGCTGGTGGCGTTCGTGCTGACGGCGGTCCTGGTGCCCCTGGGCATCTATCGAAACCGTCGCCGCGCTTAGACCAAAGTCCCGAATTGACCTGGGTCTATTGCGCGGCGAGATAAGCTGCAAATGGCCCCCGATGATTGATCCAGGTCAGCCACCAGCCCTTGCGCGACAAGGGTTTCAGGGCTACTGCGCGGGGTGCGACAAACTGTCGCGAAGTTGATTTTTTGACCAGTATTGTTACGCATTCTGTAAAAGACTGTTGCTCAATAAGTCATAGTCATCGTGGGGCGACCTATCTACAATCGCCCCCAATTTCCGTTCGGCACTGCTTGCGAGTCGCAGGATTGATGGGAGCCGCAGCGCTTTCCATTTGCTGACTTCGACAAGTTTCGCCCAACGGCGATACCGGGCGGACACCCCTCCGCGTTTTCCCGCACCAAATGGACTTGGTCTGAAGTACAGGCCTGTTGCCTACGAAACCATAAGCACCGCCAACCCGCTTGACGCCAAGATCCAGCAGTCGGATCCCTGGCAGGGGCGAGTACGGGCGCCAATTGCCGCACTTGGCAGGACGAAGTGTTGGCTACCAAAACACAAATTGCATTGAAGCAAGCTGATCTAGAGGTCGTGAGATGAGTAAAAAGCGTTACCCCAGACTGTTTGGCATATTGCCCTTTTTAGGCATGCTTTTACTCAGTGGGTGCAACTGGACCCTGCTCGATCCGAAGGGCCAGGTCGGCATTGAGCAGAAGAACCTGATCCTGATCGCCACCGGCCTGATGCTGCTGGTGGTCGTGCCCGTGATCATCATGACCCTGGCGTTCGCCTGGAAGTATCGCGCGTCCAACAAGGCCGCCACCTACACCCCCGACTGGTCGCATTCGACCAAGATCGAGGCCGCGGTGTGGATCATCCCGATCCTGATCATCATCGCCCTGGGTTACTTCACCTACCACTCCACCCACAAGCTGGACCCGTACCGTCCACTGGATTCCGATGTGAAGCCGGTGCAGATCGACGTGGTCGCGCTGGACTGGAAATGGCTGTTCATCTACCCGGAACAGGGCATCGCCACGGTCAACAAGATCGTCTTCCCGGCCAACACCCCGGTCAACTTCCGCGTGACCTCCGACGCCGTGATGAACTCCTTCTTCATCCCGGGCCTGGGTGGCCAGATCTACGCCATGGCTGGCATGACCACCAAACTGCACCTGATCGCCAACGAGAACGGTGAGTTCGACGGTATCTCCGCCAACTACAGCGGCGCCGGCTTCACCGGTATGAAATTCAAGGCAACCGCCACTTCGCAAGCCGACTTCGATGCATGGGTCGCTGAAGTGAAGGCTTCGCCGAAGAAACTGGACCAGGCCGAATACGACGCCTTGGCCAAAGCAAGCGAAAACAACCCAGTCGCGCTGTACAGCGAGGCTCCGGCTGACCAGTTCCAGCGCATCGTCGACAAGTACGAAGGCATGAACCGCGGTCGTCCGAACCACGAAGAAGCAGGCAGCAAAGACCTGGCCACTACCAAGGGTGTGGAATCGAGTATGCAACCAGCTGCCGGTGCAGAGGAGTAAGAGATGTTCGGTAAATTAACTCTGGAGGCGATACCGTATCACGAGCCGATAGTCATGGTGACGCTTGCCATGATCGCGCTCGGTGGTCTCGCTGTCGTTGGTGCCATCACCTATTTCCGCAAGTGGACCTACTTGTGGACCGAGTGGCTGACCACGGTCGACCACAAGAAAATCGGCGTGATGTACATCATCGTCGCTATGGTCATGCTGCTGCGCGGCTTCGCCGACGCGATCATGATGCGTACCCAGCTGGCCGCCGCCACCGGTGGCTCCGAAGGCTACCTGCCGCCTGAACACTATGACCAGATCTTCACCGCCCACGGTGTGATCATGATCATCTTCATGGCGATGCCGTTCTTCACCGGCCTGATGAACCTTGCGGTTCCTCTGCAGATCGGTGCACGTGACGTTGCCTTCCCGTTCCTGAACTCCCTGAGCTTCTACCTGCTGCTGGCAGGCGTGCTGCTGGTCAACATTTCGCTGGGTGTGGGTGAATTCGCCAAGACCGGCTGGGTTGCCTATCCGCCGCTCGCGGGTATCCAGTACAGCCCTGGGGTGGGTGTCGACTACTACATCTGGGCGCTACAGCTATCAGGTCTGGGTACGACGCTTACCGGCGTGAACTTCCTCGTCACCGTGATGAAGATGCGCGCCCCTGGCATGAAGCTGATGGACATGCCGATCTTCACCTGGACCTGCACCTGGGCCAACGTGCTGATCGTCGCTTCGTTCCCGATCCTGACCGCCGCACTCGCACTGCTGACTGTTGACCGTTATCTGGACTTCCACATTTTCACCAACGAGCTTGGTGGGAACCCGATGATGTACGTCAACCTGTTCTGGGCGTGGGGTCACCCTGAGGTCTACATCCTGATCCTGCCGGCCTTCGGCGTGTTCTCGGAAGTTACCTCGACCTTCGCAGGCAAGCGCCTGTTCGGTCACCACTCGATGATCTACGCATCGGGCGCGATCGCCATCCTCGGCTTTGCGGTCTGGCTGCACCACTTCTTCACCATGGGTGCCGGCGCCAGCGTCAACACCTTCTTCGGCCTGGCGACGATGCTGATCTCCATTCCGACCGGTGTGAAGCTGTTCAACTGGCTGTTCACCATCTACCAGGGCCGTCTGCGCTTCACCGCGCCGATCATGTGGACCTTGGGCTTCATGGTCACCTTCTCCATCGGTGGCATGACCGGCGTTCTGCTGGCTGTTCCAGGTGCCGACTTCGTTCTGCACAACAGCCTGTTCGTGATCGCCCACTTCCACAACGTGATCATCGGTGGCGCGGTATTCGGCTACATCGCCGGCTTCGCCTTCTGGTTCCCGAAAGCCTTCGGTTTCACCCTGAACGAGAAGTGGGGCAAGGCTGCCTTCTGGTTCTGGATCTCCGGCTTCTACGTAGCGTTCATGCCGCTGTACGCCCTGGGCTTCATGGGCATGACCCGTCGTCTGAACCACTCCGACAACCCGCTGTGGGAACCCTACCTGTACGTAGCCGTGGTCGGCGCCGTGCTGATCCTGTTCGGTATCGCCTGCCAGCTGATCCAGATCTACGTCTCGGTTCGCGATCGCAAGGACAACATGGACGTCACCGGCGACCCATGGGGCGGCCGTACCCTGGAATGGTCGACTTCGTCGCCACCTCCGTTCTACAACTTCGCCCACATGCCTGAGCACGTTGGCCTGGACGCCTGGCACGAAGCCAAGCAAGCCGGCGCTGCATACAAGGCTCCGGCCAAGTACGAAGCGATCCACATGCCGAGCAACACCTCCACCGGTCTGTTCATGGGTCTGTTGCTGACCGTGTTCGGCTTCGCCTTCATCTGGCACATCTGGTGGCTGGTGGGTGCGAGCCTGGTTGCGACCATCGCTGTCTTCGTTCGCCACGCCGCGCGTGACGACCAGGGCTACATGGTGCCGGCCGAAGAAGTGGCGCGCATCGAAGGCGAGCGCATGAAAGCGCTGGCCAACGCTGGTGCACTGCCTGCCGGCGGCGCACGTGTCGAATCGTTTGAACGGGTGTAATCAATGTCCAGTCAAGTAATCCACGGTGGCGCGCATGGTCATGACCATGCGCACGATGACCACCACCACGACTCGGGCCAGATGACCGTACTCGGTTTCTGGCTGTACCTGATGACCGACTGCATCCTGTTTGCGTCGCTCTTCGCCACCTACGCGGTGCTGTCCGGCGGTTTCGCCGGCGGCCCGTCGGGTCACGACATCTTCCAGCTCGACTTCGTGCTGGTCGAAACCGCGTTCCTGCTGCTGTCCTCGATCACCTTCGGCTTCGCCATGCTGAAGATGTTCGCCGGCAACAAGGCAGGTGTACTGGGCTGGTTGGCTGTGACCTTCCTGTTCGGTGCAGGCTTCATCGCGATGGAAATCTATGAGTTCCATCACCTGATCGCCGAAGGCTACGGCCCGCAGCGCAGTGGCTTCCTGTCGGCGTTCTTCGCGCTGGTCGGTACCCACGGCCTGCACGTGACCGCCGGTCTGATCTGGATGGCAATCATGATGTACCAGATCAACAAGCACGGCATCACGCCGACCGCCAAGACCCGCATGAGCTGCCTGAGCCTGTTCTGGCACTTCCTGGACGTGGTCTGGATCTGCGTGTTCACCGTCGTCTACCTGCTGGGGGTTCTGTAATGGCTAGCGCACACGACACTCATCACGAAGGCAATCACGGTAGCGTGAAGTCCTACATGATCGGCTTTGTACTGTCGATCATCCTGACCGCGATCCCGTTCGGCCTGGTGATGTACCCAAGCCTGCCGAAGAACCTGACCGTCCTGATCGTGGTGGCCATGGCCGTCATCCAGGTGGTGGTGCACCTCGTGTACTTCCTGCACATGGACCGCTCGAAAGAGCAGCGCTCCAACGTGTCGACGTTCCTGTTCACCGTTCTGGTAATTGCACTGCTGGTCGGCCTGTCGCTGTGGATCATGTTCAGCATCCACTTCGAAATGCTGGCCAAGTGAGGTAAGACTGCATGTCCGTGAAGCACTTTATCCAAATCACCAAACCGGGGATCATTTTCGGTAACGTGCTTTCCGTGGCAGGCGGTTTCTTCCTTGCCGCCAAGGGGCATGTGGATTTCGCCCTGTTCCTGGCGGTGGTGATCGGTACGTCCCTGGTGGTCGCGTCCGGATGCGTGTTCAACAACTGCATCGACCGTGACATCGACCACAAGATGGAGCGCACCAAGAACCGCGTCATGGTCCAGGGCGGCATGTCGCTGCCCCTGGCGCTGATCTACGCCACCCTGCTCGGGGTGGCGGGTTTCAGCTTGCTGTATGTCCAGGCCAACCCGCTGTCGGCGTTCTGCGCCCTGGTTGGCTTCGTGGTCTACGTCGGCTTCTACAGCCTGTGGCTCAAGCGCAAATCGGTGCACGGCACCCTGGTCGGCAGCCTGTCCGGTGCCATGCCTCCGGTGATCGGCTACTGCGCCGTGAGCAACAGCTTCGACCTGGCCGCGTTCACGCTGCTGGTGATGTTCAGCCTGTGGCAGATGCCGCACAGCTTTGCCATCGCCATCTTCCGCTTCAAGGACTACAGCGCCGCCAACATCCCGGTCCTGCCGGTGGCGCGCGGTATCCTCGCGGCGAAGAAGCAGATCGTGCTGTACGTGCTGGCCTTTGTGCTCGCCACCCTGATGCTGACCCTCGGCGGCTATGCCGGCCTGGGTTATCTCGCCGTGGCGGCCGCCATGGGCCTGTACTGGCTGTACATGGCCTGGGGCGGCTACAAGGCCGAGGACGACAGCAAGTGGGCGCGCAAGGTGTTTGGCTTCTCCATCCTCACCGTCACTGCCCTGAGCGTGATGATGGGCGTGGACAGCCAGACCGCGGCCGACGTGCTGATGACCTACGCACGCTGAAACACCGCTGCTGCACAAGACGCCCCGGCTTGCCGGGGCGTTTTTTTTGTCTCGGAAAATTCATTCGAAGGGCAGTTGACAGCGCCATGTCCTTTGCCGGATGTTATGCGCCGCAGGTCAGGATGACCTGTAGGCCAAGGTAGGCCACGATCCATTCGGATCGATCCACATGACAAGGACTGTTCCATGACCGAATCGAGCTCCGCTCCTTCGGCGTGCGCGGCTTCGCTGCGCCAACGCCATGCCTCTGCCAGTACCGCTACCGCGCTGGCCATCCTCGAATGCCTGTTTCGTCGACGCAGCCTGGCCCCCGGGCAGGATGACGCGCTGGACGATGCCGTGCTCGCCCCGCACCTGCCCAAGGTGCTGCAGGCCGTCGAGCGCGGGCTGCCGGTGGAGATGGTCCTCCCGGCCTTCCCCGGCAAGTCGCCCAACCGCCAGAAGACCCTCGGCCCGCTCCCGGACCTGGCAGAGCACCATGCCATCGACGAGCTGAATCGCCTGGCTGAGGAAATCCGCGCATTGCATGCCCCCGGTGCGGTCATTCACATCTGCTCGGACGGCTATGTCTTCGCCGACCTGGTGCGGGTGCCCGATGCCCATGTCCAGGCCTACACCGACGATATCCAGCGCTATGCCGGCCAGCACTATCCCGGCCGTTTCACCTTGTTCGACCTCAAGGATGCCTATCCGCAACTGGGCTGCCTGGACTCCATGCGCGAAGAGCTGATGATCGAGCATGGCCAGTCGCTGCGCGCCCTGCAGCAGCGCTTCGAGGACGAGGAGCACATGCGCTTGATGTACTGCGGCATCCATCGTTTCCTCGCCGAGGACTACGCCGGGCTGGTGGAGTTCGAAGGCATGAGCATGAACGCGGTGAAGAAGGCGGCCAAGCCCGCCTCCCAGCGGGTGATCCAGCGTAGCGAGGCCTGGAGTACGTTGCTGCAAGCGCGCTATCCGCATTGCCTGCGCCTGTCGATCCACCCGCAGTTGGCGGTATCGAGCAAGATCGGCATCCGCCTGGTGCCGACCAGCGACCTGTGGCGCACCCCCTGGCATTCGGTGGCGATCAAGCGCCGTGGCGTGGTGACCCTCGACCGACGCAGCAATGTCGATGAGCGTTACAGCCGGCTGGTATTCCGCCGTGGCCGGCCTTGCCACTACGCCAGCGCGCAGTGAGGGTGGCGCCAATGGACATACGCGCGGTTCTGTTCGACCTGGACGGCACCTTGGTCGATACCCTGCCTGATATTGCCTGGTGCCTGAATCATGTGCTGATTCTGCACGGGCTGCGCGCGCTGCAGCCGGATGAGGTCCGCGGCATGATCGGTGGCGGTGTGTCGGCGATGCTCGAGCGGGCCGCGGTAGGCCTCGACGCCGAGCAACGCCAACGCCTGCATGACGACTACAGCAGCTGTTATCACGACAACCTGGTCCAGCGTTCCCGAGCGTTCCCCGGTTGTGTCGACCTGATCGAGACGATTGCCGGCAAAGGGTTGCCCATGGCCGTCGTTACCAACAAAGCCCACCCGCTCGCCGAGCGTGTCGTGCAAGGGCTGCTGCCCGCGCAGCGATTTGGCGCGGTGCTGGGCCATCGTCCCGGCGAGCGGCTCAAGCCGGCACCGGACATCGCGCTGCAGGCCGCTAAACGGCTGGGCATCGACCCAGGCCACTGCCTGTTCGTCGGCGATACCCCCATCGACCTGTTGACCGCCAAGGCCGCCGGCATGCCCGCTGCCGCCGTCGGTTGGGGCTACGGGGTGTGGCAAGCCTTGCTCGAGCAGCGGCCGCAGTTCCATTGCCAACAGCCCTTGCACTTGCTCCGGGCCCTGGGCCCGGAGCAAGTGCTCCACCGTGCAAGCCAATCCGCAACGCCAATCGGTTCGCTGTAGCCGTTCTCAAGGAAGACACGACATGCAAGACAAAGACAGCTGGATGGAAGCCGTCGGCCAGGTGCTGGACGGTTACCTGCTCAAGGCGCAAGGCGACCGCTTCGACCAAGCGGGCAGGGCGCACCTGGCCCGCGACCTGGCGCGCTGCTTCGACAGCGGCGAGCCACTGCGCATGGTGTTGCCGGGTTTCCCGTGCAAGTCGCCGAATGATCACGACAAGACCTTTGGCGTGCTGCCCGATCATGGCGAGGTGATCGCCATCGAGCGCCTCGACCGCCTCGCCCAGGAACTCGCCGAGCTCCACGCCCCTGGCTGCGAGATCGCAATCCTCAGCGACGGTACCACCTTCAACGATATCGTCGGCGTGCCGGACGACGTGCGCCGCGCCTACAACCAGGCGCTGCGCACCCTGTGCACGACCCATTGCATCCGCTGGGTGAGCATGGAAGACCTGTTCCCCCAGGCCAGCAGTGCCGAGGCCCTGCGCGCCACCCTGATCAAGCAGGCCCGCCTGCCGTGGAAGAACGTCGAAGCGCTGATCGAGCAGTGCCAGCACGACGAGGCCCTGGGCCGGACCCACGACAAGTTGTGCAGCCACCTCTACAACGACCTGCGCCTATGCCGTCAGGCCGGGCAGGACGAAGACGAGCACCTGCGCCAGATCAGCTACAAGGCCTACCAGATGATGCTGCGCGGCCAGGCCTTGAATGCGGCGGTCGAGCGGTTTTTCCCCGGGCACGTGCGCTTGTCGGTGCACCAGTACGACAACGCCGGCCCCAAGTTCACCGTAGCCCTGGCCGAGGGGCTCGATCATGTAGCCAGCCCCTGGCATGCAGTGCCGGTGCGCCAGCTGGACGGTCGCCAGACCCTGCGCAGCCGCGCGCAGATCGACCCCGCGCGGCATGTGCTGGTGACCTGGCAGGGGCAGCCCTGGCTGTTCCATGAAACAGCGGGCGAGGCGCTTGAGGGCTTCAACTTCACATTGCAGAAGCTCCCCTTGTTCGGGTTGCTGGTCAGCGACCCGCTGGGGCTGGGTTTCCAGCGACTGTCCACCGAGACCTTGCAGGCACTGGTGCGCAGTTTCGGTTTTGTCTGCCTCAGAGGCTGTGAATTCACCGACCAGCAGGCATTCGCCGCCGACTGCGAGCGTTTCGGCACCATCTACCGTTGGTCCTTTGGTGAGGTACATGTGGTCAAGCCGGCCGACCAGCCCCAAGGCGTGGTGCATTCACTGGAGAAGACGCCCTTGCACTGGGACCTCAACATGCTGCCCGACAGCGATCCGCTGGTGCAGCGCGATCCCAAGTTCTGTGCCCACACCTTCATGTTGTATTGCAGGACGCCGCCGCAGCCGGGGGAAGGGCAGACCACCGTCGTCGACAGCCGCAACGCCTTGCGCAAGGTGGGCCTGCGCACCGCCCGCCAGTGGCAGGGCATCGATTTGACCTACTACACGCGCATGACCTATTTCGGTGGTTCGCCGCGCAGCTACTCGCTGGTCGACCTCGATCCGCGCAGCGGCGAGCGGGTACTGCGCTATCAGGAGGGCTGCCAGTCGTCGTTGCAGACCCTCGAACAGCAGGTGCAGGGGCACGACGAAGCCTTCCAGCAGGCATTGATCAGCCAGCTCGACGAACTGGTCTACGACCCCGAATGCCTGATTGCCCATGAGTGGCAGGCGGGTGACCTGGTGCTGATCGACAACTACCAGACCTTGCATGGGCGGCTGCCGATGAGCGCGGCCTCGGCCGCGCGCGAACTATGGCGGGTGCAGGTCTACTGAGCCCTTTGACGGCGATGCTTGCCGGTGTTCAGGCAAGCATCGCCTGCTAGAGGGTGGTTCTGTAATTACGATTTTTTCAAAGAAAGCGTCTGAAAAAATCTAATAAAACAGGAAATTATCCTTTACTAAGTGATAGTGGCGGGATTATGTTGTTTGTCGGTCGCCGCAGCGGCCAGCGTCGCTCGGACGGTTCCGGGCGCTTACGTCTCTTGAGGAACACATGGCCAACCCAGGTTCGCCGCGCCGCTTTGCGCGCATCGATCGTCTCCCCCCTTACGTCTTCAACATTACTGCCGAGCTCAAGATGGCCGCTCGCCGCCGTGGCGAGGACATCATCGACCTGAGCATGGGCAACCCCGATGGCGCCACCCCGCCGCACATCGTCGAGAAGCTGGTGCAGGTTGCCCAGCGCGAAGATACTCATGGCTATTCCACCTCCCGTGGTATCCCGCGACTGCGCCGCGCCATCTCCAACTGGTACAAGGAACGCTACGAGGTCGACATCGATCCGGAGAGCGAAGCCATTGTCACCATCGGCTCGAAGGAAGGCCTGGCGCACCTGATGCTCGGCACCCTAGAACACGGCGACACGGTCCTGGTGCCCAACCCCAGCTACCCGATCCACATCTACGGTGCGGTGATCGCCGGCGCCCAGGTTCGCTCGGTGCCGCTGGTGCCTGGCGTGGACTTCTTCAACGAGCTGGAGCGGGCGATCCGCGAGTCGATCCCCAAGCCGAAGATGATGATCCTCGGCTTCCCTTCCAACCCCACCGCGCAGTGCGTGGAGCTGGACTTCTTCGAACGGGTGGTGGCCCTGGCCAAGCAGTACGATGTGCTAGTGGTGCACGACCTGGCCTACGCCGACATCGTCTACGACGGCTGGAAGGCGCCTTCGATCATGCAGGTACCGGGGGCCAAGGACATCGCGGTGGAATTCTTCACCCTGTCCAAGAGCTACAACATGGCGGGCTGGCGGATTGGCTTCATGGTCGGCAATCCGGAGCTGGTCAGCGCCCTGGCACGGATCAAGAGCTACCACGACTACGGCACCTTCACCCCGCTGCAGGTGGCTGCCATCGCCGCCCTGGAAGGCGACCAGCAATGCGTGCGCGATATCGCCGAGCAGTACCGCCAGCGCCGCAACCTGCTGGTCAAGGGGCTGCACGAGTTGGGCTGGATGGTCGAGAACCCCAAGGCGTCGATGTACGTGTGGGCGAAGATCCCTGAGCAGTACGCTCACCTGGGTTCGCTGGAGTTCGCGAAGAAGCTGCTGGCCGAGGCCAAGGTCTGTGTGTCGCCGGGGATCGGCTTTGGTGACTACGGCGATGATCATGTGCGTTTTGCCCTGATCGAGAACCAGGACCGTATCCGCCAGGCTATTCGCGGGATCCGCCAGATGTTCCGCGCCGATGGTTTGACCAGCAAGTAAACAGGTCCGACCTCATCGCCGGCAAGCCGGCTCCCACAGGATGGCACCGGACCTTGTGGGTGCCGGCTTGCCGGCGATGGGCCGATACAGGCGATATCGATCATGACTTTCAGATCGCCGATCAGCGGCGATCTTTTTTTGCATTCCCCCTCTTCTCAGCCGCCCGCGCCTGGATTACAAATAGCGCCGCGGGCGCCCGCCCCGATAACAACAACCTCCCTCCCTGGTCATCATGTCCGAACAGAACCCTTGCCTGACCTGCGGCGCCTGCTGCGGCTACTTTCGTGTGTCTTTCTTCTGGGGTGAGTGCCAGTCCGCCGGTGGCCTGGTGCCCGACGACCTGGTTGTGCAGATCAACCCGACCCGCGTCGCCATGATTGGCACCGACGCCAAGCCCTGCCGTTGCGTCAGTCTCGGTGGCGAGATCGGCACGCAGGTGGCGTGCTCCATCTATGAGAACCGCTCCAGCCCCTGCCGCGAGTTTGAGGCGTCGTGGGAGAACGGCGTGCACAATCCGAGCTGTGACGACGCTCGGGCAGCCTATGGCCTGCCACCGCTGACGCCGCCGGGCGCCAACGAGCCGCATTGGCCGGATGACGGGGCGGAGGTCGCCTGAACCTGCTCGGGTCAAGCCTGCTCGTCGCGGAGCAGGCACTACCGTTCGTCGGTTGGATCCAATGAATGCGTCGCTGAAACCCGCGAAACACGTGCCGCCTCGACAAAGTATTAACACCATTTGACCGGCTTCGACGCCAAACCGCCCGCCCCTGAGCGGCTACACATTCCTTCAAAGGATATTCGTAGCCATAGATCAGGTGTTTCGGCCGTCGCGTGTGTCACTGCTCTTGCCCAACCCGCTGTGCACGCTTTCAAGGACTGAATCGCCTGATCCACGAAGGAGCTCTCCGTGGACAGTCGCGCCGCCCCCCGTTCGCCCGCCCGTTTCTCCCAACTGTCGCTGGCCGTCAGCCTGGCCGTGACTGCCATGGCCTTTGGTCTGCACGGTGAACAGGCGCTGGCCGCCTGCAGCCTGGCCGGTTCCACGGTGACCTGCAGCGGCGCGGCCAACCCGCTCGCGCCGAGCTATTCCAACAGTGGCAGCGGCCTCACCGTCAACGTCAACACCGGTGCCTCGCTGGGCGTGCTGCTGGGCGTGGGCGGCACCGCGCTGTCGCTTACCGGCAACAACATCACGTTGAACAACTCCGGTACCGTCAACCCGTCGTTGCTGGGGATCCTGAGCATCCAGTCCACCGGCGCCGTGATCGGCAACACCAGCACTGCCAGTACCATCAACATCACCAACAATGCCACGGGTGTGATTCGAGGAACCGGGGCGGTGCTGGGCGCGAGCCTGTTGAACCTTACCGGCATGGCAATGGACGTGCGTAACGCTGCCGGCGGCGTCACTACCATCAACAACGCCGGCAGCATCGGCTCCACGGCATTGGCCAGTCTGACGATAATCAGCGAGGACACCCCGGTCATCGCCGTGAGCGGGGGCGGAACAGTAAACTTCACCAACACCGGCACCGTGCTGGGTCGCACGGCATTTCAGGCGTCCGCAGCCGGCAACACCTTCACCAACGCCGGGAGCCTGACCGGTAGCCTGTCCATGGGCGCCGGCAGTACCAACCGCTTCAACGCCATTACCGGCTCCAGCCTCAGCGCGGGGGCGGGTGTCGGTGTGTCGCTGTTGGTCACCAGTAACCCCAACCTGGGCTTCGCGCCTGCTGGCGTGGTCGACGGCGGTGCTGGCGGCACCAACACCCTGGCGTTGCAGAACGCCATCGGCGGCGGCAGCGGCACCACGGGCAGCGGCACCATCAACGCCTCGAACTACATCAACTTCAACCGCCTGATCGTCGACAGCGGTACCTGGTCGCTGATCGGGCAATTGCTCAACGGCACCACCCAGACCACCCTCAACGGTGGCTTGCTCAACTTCGACAACGCCAGCGCCTTCGGCACCGGTGGCATCACAGTGAACGGCGGTGGTCTCGCGGGCACGGTGGCAGGCCTGGGTCTTAACAATGCGCTGACCTTGAATGCCGGCCTGAACGTGGGTGGCGCCACCGACATGGCCCTCAACGGCGTGGTCTCGGGTGTCGGCGGCTTGACCAAGACCGGTGCCGGGCTGCTCACCCTTGGCGCCAGCAACACCTACAGTGGCGGTACCACCCTGGCCGCTGGCGGCCTCAACCTGACCAGCGCCACGGCGCTCGGCAGCGGCGGGCTGACCGTCAGTGGCGCCGGCAGCCTGCAAGGCAGCGTGCCGCTGGTGTTGAACAATGCGGTGGCGCTGAACGCGGCCTTGACCCTGCCCGGCAGCAACGCACTGACCCTTGGCGGCGTACTCAGCGGCACCGGCTCGCTGGTCAAGAGCGGCACCGGCAGCCTGACGCTCAATGGCCTCAATACCTTCAGTGGCGGCACCTCCCTGGGCGGCGGAACGCTTACCTTGGGTAGCGACACGGCGTTGGGCAGCGGCGCCCTGACGGTGACCGCCAGCAGCATCCTGGACAGTGCCTCGGCGCTCAATCTGGGCAACGCAATCGCCCTGAGCGCAGGTACGCTCACCCTCGCTGGCAACAATGCCACCACCTTGGGTGGCATCATCAGCGGCACCGGTGCGCTGGCCAAGGCGGGCGCCGCCGACCTCACCCTCAACGGCGTAAATACCTACAGCGGCGGTACCAGCCTGGCGGGTGGCAAGCTCACCGTCGGCAACAGCAGTGCGCTGGGCACTGGCGCGCTGACCCTGGGTGGCAACGCCAGCCTCGATGCCAGCAGCGCGGTAAGCCTGGGCAACGCCATCAGCCTTGGCGCCAACACCCTGAGCCTGCTCGGCACCAGCGCCACCACCCTGGGTGGCGTGATCAGCGGTACCGGTACGCTGGTCAAGAGCGGGGCAGGGGACCTGGCGCTGAACGGCAACAACACCTTCAGCGGCGGCCTTACCCTCAATGCCAGCAAGCTCACCGTCGGCAACAGCAACGCCTTGGGCACCGGCGCACTTACCCTTGCTGGAAACGCCAGCCTGGACGCCAGCACGGCGGTAAGCCTGGGCAACGCCGTCAACCTTGGCGCCAATACCCTGAACCTGCTGGGCACCAGCAGCACCACGCTGGGCGGCGTGGTCAGCGGGACCGGCGCTCTGGTCAAGAACGGCAGCGCCGGGTTGACCCTCAACGGCAGCAACACCTTCAGCGGCGGCACGACCCTCAACAGCGGTGTCCTCACCGTGGGCAACAACAACGCCCTGGGCACCGGCGGTCTCACCTTGGGCGGTAATGCCAGCCTGGATGCCGGCGTGGCGGTGAACCTCGGCAACGCCATCGACCTGGCCGGCAACACCCTGACCTTGCCTGGTACCAGCGCAACCACCCTGGGTGGTGTGATCAGTGGCACCGGCGCGCTGGTCAAGAACGGCAGCACCAACCTGACCCTGGGTGGCGCCAATACCTTCAGCGGTGGCCTCACCCTCAACGCCGGCACCCTGACCCTGGCCAGCGCCACGGCGCTCGGTACCGGGGCCCTGACCGTGGGCGGCGCATCGACGCTGGCCAACACCGCGGCGCTGACCCTGAGCAACGCCGTCAACCTGGGCGGCAACCTGACCCTGACAGGCGCCAACAACCTCAACCTGGCCGGGACCCTCAGCGGCACCGGCGGCCTGGTCAAGAATGGCAGCGCCAGCCTGACCCTCAGCGGCAACAACACCCACAGCGGCGCCACCGCGCTCAACGCCGGCACCCTGGTGCTGGGCAGCAACACCGCGCTGGGCACCGGCGTGCTCAACACCGCGGCCAACACCAGCCTGGACACCAGTGTCGCCGGGCTGAACATCGGCAACGGCCTGAACCTGGCCGGCAACCTCAACCTGCCCGGCAGCAACGACCTGACCTTGAGTGGTGTCATCGCCGGCAGTGGCGGCCTGACCAAGGCCGGCAACACCACGCTGACCCTGACCGGTGCCAACACCAACAGCGGCTCCACCTTCCTCAACGGCGGCATCCTGGTGGTCGGCAACAACACGGCGCTCGGTACCGGCATCCTCAACACCGCCGTAGGGACTCACCTGGACGCCAGCACCGCGGTCAGCCTGGCCAACGACGTCATCGCCGCCGGCCCCCTGACCATCGACGGCACTGCCAACCTCGGGCTGAGCGGCGTGATCAGCGGCATCGGCTCGCTGGTCAAGAACGGTAACGCCAGCCTGACCCTGAGTGGCAGCAACACCTTCACCAACGGCACCCAGCTCAATGCCGGTACCTTGATTCTGGGCAGCAACACCGCACTGGGCATCGGCGGCCTGACCCTGGGCGGCAACGCCAACCTGGACACCAGTACCGCCGTCTCGGCGACCAACAGCATCAGCCTGGGCGGCAACACCTTGACCGTGCTGGGCAGCAACGCCACTGCCCTGACCGGGCAGATCAGCGGCACCGGCGCCCTGGTCAAGAGCGGCAGTGCCGGCCTGACGCTCAATGGCAACAACACCTTCAGCGGCGGCACCACCCTGAACGCCGGGCTGCTGACCCTGGGCAACAGCAATGCCCTGGGCACTGGCGGCCTGACCCTGGGCGGCAATGCCAGCCTCGACGGCAGCGGCACCCTGAACCTGGGCAATGCCATCAACCTCGCCGGCAACACCCTGACCCTGCCAGGCAGCAACACCACCACCTTGGGCGGGGTGATCAGCGGCACCGGCGCACTGGTCAAGAACGGCGCCACCAACCTGACCCTGAGCGGCGCCAATACCTTCAGCGGGGGCCTCACGCTCAATGCCGGTACCTTGACCCTGGCCAGCGCCGCCGCATTGGGGACCGGCGCGTTGACGGTCGGTGGCGCATCGACCCTCGCCAACTCGACGGCGATGACCCTGAACAACGCCGTCAACCTCGCTGCCGACCTGACCCTGCCGACCACCAGCAACCTCACCCTGGCCGGCACCCTCAGCGGCACTGGCGGCCTGGTCAAGAACGGCAGCGCCACCCTGACCCTGAGCGGCAACAACACCCACAGCGGCGCCACCACCCTCAACGCCGGCACCCTGGTGGTCGGCAGCAACACGGCACTGGGCACCGGCGCGCTCAACGCCGCCAACAACACCACGCTGGACACCAGTGCGGCCGGGCTGAACCTTGGCAACGCGCTCAACCTGGCGGGCAACTTCATCCTGCCCGGCAGCAACGATTTGACCCTGAGCGGCGTCATCGCCGGTGCCGGCGGCATCACCAAGAATGGCGGCACCACCCTGACCCTGACCGGCAACAACAGCAACAGCGGCATCACCCGCCTGAACGCCGGCACCCTGGTGGTCGGCAGCAACACTGCGCTGGGTACCGGTACCCTCAACACCCTGGCCGGTACCCACCTGGATGCCAATACGGCGGTGAGCCTGGCCAACGATGTGAACATCGCCGGCCCGTTGACCATCGATGGCAGCGCCGACCTGGGCCTGAGCGGCGTGGTCAGCGGCATCGGTTCGCTGGTCAAGAACGGCACCGCCAACCTGACCCTGAGCGGCAACAACCTCTACACCAACGGTACCCAGCTCAATGCCGGCACCCTGACCCTGGGCAGCAACACCGCGCTGGGCATCGGCGCCCTGACCGTGGGCGGCAACGCCAATCTCGACGCCAGTACCGCCGTCGCCGTGACCAACGGCATCAACCTCGGCGCCAATACCCTGACCGTACTGGGCAGCAACGCCACCACCCTCGGCGGTCTCATCAGCGGCAGCGGTGCGTTGGTCAAGAACGGCAGCGCCGTGCTGACCCTCAACGGCAACAATACCTACAGCGGCGGCACCACCCTCAATGCCGGCACCCTGGTCCTGGGCAACAACAACGCCATCGGCGGCGGCGCCCTGAGCGTGGGCGGCAATGCCAGCCTCGACTCCAGCGCCACCCTCAACCTTGGCAACGCCATCGCCCTTGGCAACGGCGCTACCCTGACCCTGCCAGGCAACAACACCACGACCTTGGGCGGCGTGATCAGCGGTGCCGGGGCCTTGACCAAGAACGGCAGCAGCAATCTGACCCTGAGCGGCGCCAACACCTTCAGCGGTGGCCTGAACCTCAATGCCGGCACCCTGACCTTGGCCAACGCCGCCGCGCTGGGCACCGGGGCATTGAACGTCGGCGGCGCCTCGACGCTGGCCAACAGCGTGGCGATGACCCTGGGCAACAACGTAAACCTCGGCGCCAACCTGACCCTCGGCGGCAGCAACAACCTGACCCTGGGCGGTGTGCTCAGTGGTACCGGCGGGTTGATCAAGAACGGCGTGTCCGACCTGACGCTCACCGGCAACAACACGTTCAGCGGCGCCATCGACCTGCTTGGCGGCAGCATCACCACGGTCGGCAACACGGCCCTGGGCAATACCTCGGCGGTCAGCGTCGGCGCCGGCACCAGCCTCAATCTCGGTGCCAGCGCCACCATCGGTGGCCTGAGCGGGGCCGGCACGGTGAACATCGCCGGCGGCGGTGACCTGACCCTGGGCGGCAACAACCTCAACAGTGTGTTCAGTGGTGCCCTGGCGGGCAGTGGCGGGCTGATCAAGACCGGTACTGGCAGCTTCGAACTGTCCGGCGTCAACGTGCTCGGCGGCAATACCACGGTCAATGCCGGCCTGCTCAACGTCACCGGCTCGCTGGCCAGTCCCAGCGTGCAGGTCAACAGCGGCGCCAGCCTCGGTGGTACCGGCAGCCTGCTGGGCGCAGTCGACATTGCCAACGGCGCGCACCTGCTGGCCAACAGCGGCGCGACCCTCAGCACTGGTGCGCTGACCCTGCACAGCGGCTCGATCCTTGACTTTGGCCTGGCATCGCCGGCCACCGGCGGCACCGCAGTGGTCAGCGTCAATGGCAATCTGACCCTGGACGGTACCCTCAACGTCACCGACCTCGGCGGCTTCGGCACCGGTATCTATCGGCTGTTCGACTACACCGGCGGGTTGGTGGACAACGGCCTGCTGATCGGCAACGTGCCGGGTGTCGTGTTGCCCGGCGACCTACAGGTGCAGACATCCATCGGCAGTCAGGTCAACCTGCTGGTCGGCGGCGCCACCGGCACCGTGCAGTTCTGGGATGGGGCGCAGAGCGTGCCCAATGGTGTGATCGACGGCGGGACCGGTACGTGGAACGGGGGGAACACCAACTGGACTGATGTCAACGGCGTGCTCAATGGCAGTTGGGCCAGCGACTTCGCGGTCTTCCAGGGCACCGCGGGCGATGTCACCGTGGTCGGCACCCAGGCCGCCACCGGCCTGCAATTCGTCACCAACGGCTATCGCCTGATCGGCGCCGGTGGCCTGGACCTGGTCAACGGCAGCAACGGCGCCTTTGCCTTGCGCGTCGATCCGGGCGTCACCGCGACCCTCAACGTTGGCCTCTCTGGCAGCGGCCAACTGGCCAAGCTCGACAGCGGCACGCTGGTGCTCAATGGGGCCAACAGCTATACCGGCGGCACCCTGTTCAATGGCGGCACGGTGGTGGTCGGCAATAACACTGCCTTCGGTACCGGCACGGTCAGCACCGCCAACGGCACTATCCTGGACAGCAATACAGCTGTCACCCTCGGCAACGCCTTCAGCCTCAGCGGTGCCCTGACTGTCGCCGGTTCCGCCGATCTGGGCCTGTCCGGCGTGGTCTCGGGGACTGGCAGCCTGACCAAGAACGGCGGTGCCAACCTGACCCTGGGCAATGCCAACACCTACAGCGGCGGCACCAGCCTGGGTGCCGGTACCCTGACCCTGGGCAACGCCCAGGCGCTGGGCACTGGGGGCCTGACCGTTACCGGCGCCTCAAGCCTGGACGCCACCGGCAACCTGGCGCTTGGCAACACCGTCGCCCTGAACGCCAACCTCACCCTGCCGGGGAGCAACGACCTCACCCTCAACGGCGCGCTCAGCGGCACCGGTGACCTGATCAAGGCTGGTGCCGGTACGCTCACCCTCAACGGCAGCAACAGCCAGCAGGGCATTACCAGCCTGAACGGTGGCACCCTTGTGGTAGGCAGCAACACTGCACTGGGCACGGGTGCCCTGAACGCAGTCGGCGGCACCACCCTCAGCAGCAATGCCAACGTCACCCTGGCCAACCAGGTCAACCTGGCCGGCAACCTGACCGTCGCCGGGGCGCAAAACCTGACCCTGGGCGGCAACGTCAGCGGCGTCGGCGGCCTGACCAAGACCGGCAGCGGCACCCTGACCCTGAACGGCACCAATGGCCATTTGGGCAACACCAATCTCAATGCCGGCACCCTGGTGCTCGGCAGCGCCAGCGCCCTCGGCCTCGGCCAGCTCAACGCGGCTGCCGGGACCACGCTGGACAGCGCCTCGGCGATCACTATCGGCAACACCGTCAACCTGGGGGGCAACCTCACCATCGCCGGCAGCAACGACCTGGGCCTGGGCGGGCTGGTCACGGGGGCCGGCAGCCTGACCAAGAACGGCGCCGGCAACCTCACCCTCAGTGGCGCCAACACCTTGATTGGCGGCGTGACCCTCAATGCCGGCACGCTTACCCTGGGCAACAACCAGGCCCTGGGTACCGGCAACCTTGTGGTCGGCGGCGCCAGCAACCTGGCCACCACGGGTGCCTTGACCCTGGCCAACCAGGTGACGCTGAACGACACTCTGGGCCTGACCGGCAACAACGACCTGACATTGAACGGCGTGATCAGCGGTACCGGCGGCCTGACCAAGACCGGTACCGGCAACCTGACCCTCGGCGCCGCCAACACCTATCAAGGCAATACCACGCTTGGTGCTGGCACCCTGACGCTGGGCAACAACACCGCGCTGGGCACGGGCAACCTGTCGGTGACCGGCAACAGCACCCTGGCCACCACCGGGGCGCTGCAACTGGCCAATGCCATCGGCCTCGGCGCCGCTGCCACATTGGCTATCAACAATGCCCAGACCCTGACCCTTGACGGTGTGATCAGCGGTGCCGGGGCGCTGAACAAGCTGGGTGCCGGGCAGCTGGTGCTCAATGGCATCAATACCTACGCCGGCGGCACCTCGCTGCAGGCTGGCAGCCTGCTGCTGGGCAATGCCGGCGCCTTGGGCAGCGGGGCCCTGACCGTCAACGGCGCCGCCGGCCTCGACGCCAGCCAGGCGCTGGTACTGGCCAATGCCGTCAACCTCGCCGGTGGCAACCTGACCCTCGGCGGCAGCCAGGCGCTGACCCTCAATGGCGTGGTCTCCGGCAACAACGGCCTGGTCAAGAACGGCGCCGCCAGCCTGACCCTCAACGGCAACAACACCTACAGCGGCGGCACTACCCTCAATGGCGGCTCCCTGGTGGTCGGCAGCAACACCGCGCTGGGTAGCGGCGACCTCAGCACCGGCGCCAACACCAGCCTCGATGCCGGCGGTGCGGGCGTCACCCTGGCCAACAACGTGCACCTGGGCGGCACCCTCAACCTGCCGGGCAGCGCCGACCTGACCCTCACCGGCGTGGTGGATGGCGTCGGCGGCCTGAACAAGGCCGGTACCAGCACCCTGATCCTCAACGGCGCCAACAGCTACCTGGGCGGCACCACCCTCGGTGCCGGCCGGCTGGTGGTCGGCAACGACAACGCGCTGGGGCAGGGCGCCCTGACCGTCGCCGGGGCCTCGACCCTGAGCAGCGGCGCCAGCACTACCCTGGCCAACAACGTCACCCTCAACGCTGGCCTGACCGTCGATGGCGGCAATGACCTGACCCTCAACGGCGTGATCAACGGCACGGCAGGCCTGACCAAGAACGGCAGCGGCAACCTGACCCTCAATGGCAACAACGGCTACCAGGGCGGTACCCAGCTCAACGCCGGGCGCCTGACCCTGGGCAGCAGCGGCGCACTGGGCACCGGCACCCTGGCGGTCACCGCCGATGCCACCCTGGCCAACAGCTCGGCCATGGCCCTGGGCAACACCGTAGCCCTGAGCAACGGCGCCAACCTGACTGTCGAAACCGCAAATGCGCTGATCCTCAGCGGCGACCTCGGCGGCAGCGGCAATCTGGTCAAGACCGGTGTCGACGACCTTACCCTGGTCGGCGTCAAGACCTTCAGCGGCAACGTGGATATCCAGGCGGGTTCCCTCACCACCCTCGGCAGCGGTGTGCTGGCCAACGTCGACACCCTCAATGTCGGCGCCAGCGGCCAGCTCAACCTTAATGGCAATGCCAGCCTTGGCAGCCTGACCGGCAGTGGCCTGGTCGATGTTGGCGTCGGCAGCGTCCTGAGCCTGGGCGGCAACAACCTCAGCAGCACCTTCGCTGGCGCCCTCAATGGCCTGGGCGGCCTGACCAAGGTCGGCAGCGGTACCCTGACCCTGACCGGTAGCAGCAACCTGGCCGACAATACCCAGGTCAACGCCGGTACCTTGAAAGTCGACGGCACCTTGGGCAGCAACCTGCTG
Organism: Pseudomonas sp. TE6288; assembly: GCF_054062095.1. Classification (NCBI taxonomy): domain Bacteria; kingdom Pseudomonadati; phylum Pseudomonadota; class Gammaproteobacteria; order Pseudomonadales; family Pseudomonadaceae; genus Pseudomonas; species Pseudomonas sp. TE6288. The sequence continues at coordinate 86,413 of NZ_JBSSEW010000012.1, read as the reverse complement.
ACCGTGGCCAGCGGTGCGACCCTTACCGGCAGCGGCACCGCCAATGCCTCGGTGGTGATCGACAACGGCGGCCACCTGGCTGGGCAGAGCGGCGCGACCCTGGGCCTCGGCAGCCTGGTGCTCAACAGCGGTTCGATCGTCGATATCGGCCTCGGCTCGCCGTCCACTGGCGCCACCGCGCTGTTCAACGTCGGTGGCAACCTGACCCTCGACGGCACGCTCAATGTCAGCAGCATCGGCGGCTTCGGCAACGGTGTGTACCGCGTCTTCGACTACACCGGCGCCCTCACCGACAACGGCCTGGACTTCGGCAGCCTGCCGCTGGGCGTGGGCCTGGGCGACGTGACCTTGCAGACCGCCCTGGCCAACCAGGTCAACCTGCTGGTCAGCGCTGCGGGGCTCAATATCCAATTCTGGGATGGCAGCCAGAACGTGCCCAACGGTCAGGTAGACGGCGGTGCCGGCGTGTGGAATGCCGGCAATACCAACTGGACTGACCTCAACGGCCTGACCAACACCACTTGGGGCAGCACCTTCGCGGTGTTCCAGGGTACAGCCGGCGATGTCACCGTCGACGGCAGCCAGACGGTCAACGGCCTGCAGTTCGTCAGCGATGGCTACCGCCTGCTGGCCGGTACCGCCGGTGTGCTCGACCTGATCAACGGCGCGAGTGGCGACACCAGCGTGCGGGTCGACCCGGGTGCCACGGCGACCCTCGATGTCGGCCTTACCGGCGTTGGCAAGCTCAACAAGCTCGACAGCGGTACCCTGGTGCTCAACGGCAACAACAGCTACAGCGGCGGTACCGTGCTCAGTGGCGGCACTTTGATCGTCGGCAGCAACACGGCCCTGGGCAACGGTGCGCTTGAAACTGCGGCGGGTACCACCCTCGACAGCAACGCCTCGGTCGCGCTGGGCAATGCCATCACCCTGGCGGGGCCGTTGAACATCGCCGGTAGCAACGACCTGGCGCTGGGCGGCAACATCGGCGGCGCCGGTGGCCTGGTCAAGGCTGGCAGCGCCCGGCTGGCGCTGGCCGGCAACAACACCTATGCCGGCAACACCGCGCTCAATGGCGGCACCTTGGTGCTGGGTTCCAATACCGCGCTGGGCAGCGGCAGCCTGAATACCGTGGCCGGCACCAGCCTGGACAGCAGCCAGGCCGTGACCTTGGCCAACAGCGTCAATGCCACGGGTGACCTGACGATCCTGGGCAGCAACGACCTGACCCTCGGCGGCACCGTCGGCGGCAGCGGTCGCCTGCTCAAGGCCGGCCTCGCCCGCTTCGCGCTGATGGGCGCCAACACCTACAGCGGTGGTACCGAGCTGCAGGCCGGCACCTTGGTGGTTGGCAATGATGCCGCCCTTGGCAGCGGCGGCCTGGACGTCACCGGTAACGCCAACCTCGACAGCGCCAGTGCCGTCACCTTGGCCAATCCGGTCAATGTCAGCGGCGTGCTCAACGTGCTGGGCAGCAATGACCTGCACCTGGCCGGCGTGCTCAGCGGCGCCGGTGAACTGAACAAGAGCGGCCTGGCTGACCTGACGCTGTCGGGCAACAACACCTTCAGCGGCATCCTCAATATCCTGTCCGGCAGCCTGAGCACCGTCGGCACCACCGCCCTCGGCACCCAGAGCGAGCTGAATGTCAGCAGTGGCGCCAGCCTCAACCTCGACGGCAACACCACGCTGGGCGAAATCGGCGGTAGCGGCGCGATCCAGATCGCCGCCGGCAACAGCCTGACGGTCGAGGGCGGCGTGTTCGGCGGCAACATCAGCGGCAACGGCACCCTGAACAAACTCGGCAGCGGCACCCTGGCACTGAACAGCGCCAACAGCCATACCGGCACTACCAACGTGCAGGGCGGCGGGCTGAAGGTGGATGGCTCGCTGGCCAGCGGCACGGTCAACGTCGCCAGCGGCGCCAGCCTCAGCGGCGTCGGCAGCCTCGGTGGTTCGGTGACCGTGGCTAACGGCGGCAACCTGGCGGCCATCGGCGGCAGCACCCTGAACGCCGGCAACCTGGTGCTCGACAGCGGCGCCAACTTCAACGCTTCGCTCGGGGCACCGTCGGCTGGTGGCACCCCACTGGTCAACGTGGCCAACGACTTGACCCTGGGTGGCACCCTTAATGTCACAGACATCGGCGGCTTTGGCGCCGGCGTATACCGCCTGTTCGCCTACGGCGGCAGCCTTACCAACAATGGCATGAGCTTCGGCACCACGCCGGTACCGGTCACCGACCTGACGGTGCAGACCGCCGTCGCCAACCAGGTCAACCTGGTGGTCGGTGGCGCCAGCAACGTGTTGTTCTGGGACGGCAGCCAGACCGTGGCCAACGGCGTGATCGAGGGCGGCAGCGGCGTCTGGGATGCCACCAACACCAACTGGACCGACGCCAACGGCGTGCTCAACGGCACCTGGAACGATACCTTCGCCGTGTTCCAGGGCGCCCCCGGCACTGTCACCGTGAACGGCAGCCACAGCATCACCGGCCTGCAGTTCGTCACCGACGGCTATGTGCTCAATGCGGGGACGGCCGGTGAACTGCTGGGCAACGGCACCACCAACCTGCGGGTCGACAGCGGCGCCACCGCCACCCTCAACGTCGCCCTCAACGGCACCGGCAGCGTCGCCAAGCAAGACGGCGGCACCCTGGTGCTCAACGCTGCCAATGGCTACAGCGGCGGTACCGCCCTCAACGGCGGCACCCTGGTGCTAGGCAACGATAGCGCGCTGGGCAGTGGCGCCCTGACGGCCGCAGGCGGCACCACGCTGGACAGCAACACCTCCGTGACCTTGGCCAACAATGCCGTGCTCAACGGTGCACTGGCCATCGCCGGCAGCAACGCCCTGACCCTCAACGGCGTGGTCAGCGGTACCGGTGGGCTGATCAAGAATGGCGCTGGCCTGTTGACGCTGAACGGTGCCAACACCTACAGCGGCGGCACCCAGATCAACGCAGGCGGCGTGGTGGGCAATACCACCAGCCTGCAAGGCGCGATCCTCAACAACGCAGCCCTGACCTTCGAGCAGAACGCCAATGGCAGCTACACCGGCAACCTCACCGGTACTGGCACCCTGACCAAGAACGGCACTGGCGAACTGTTGCTGACCGGCATCAATGGCCTGACCGGCGCGACCCAGGTCAACGCCGGCAGCCTGCTGGTCAATGGCCGCCTCGACAGTGCCACCGTGCAGGTCGCCACCGGCGCCCGCCTGGGCGGCAGCGGTACCTACGGCGGTGCTGTGCAGATCGCCAATGGCGCCACCCTGGCTGCCGGCCAGAGCGCCACGCCGCTCACCGTCGGCAGCCTCGACCTGGCGTCGGGTAGCGCCCTGGACTTCAGCCTCGGCGCCCCAGCGGCCTCCACCACCGTGGTCAAGGTCAACGGCAACCTGGTGCTGGACGGCACGCTGAACATTACCGATGCCGGTGGCTTCGGTACCGGTGTCTACCAACTGTTCAGCTACGGCGGCACGCTCACCGACAACGGCCTGGTGTTCGGTGCCATTCCGGGCAGCGTGGTCCTGGGTGACCTGAGCCTGCAGACCGCTATCGCCAACCAGATCAACCTGGTGGTGCAGAACTACGGCGAAGAGCTGCAGTTCTGGAATGGCGGCAAGACCAACCCCGATGGCAGCATCGGCGGCGGCAGTGGTACCTGGGGGCCGAACACCGGTTGGACCAACGCCAGCGGCACCAGCAACGAAGGTTGGAGTGGTGGCTACGCGGTCTTCGGCGGTACTCCGGGCACCGTCACCGTGGTGGGCAACCAGTCGTTCGAGGGCTTGCAGTTCCTCAGCAACGGCTATCAGGTCGTTCCGGGTGCTGGGGGTAGCCTGATGCCGGTCAACGGTAGCGATGGCAGCTTGGCGCCGGTGCGTGTCAACGCTGGCGGCACCGCCACCGTCAGCGTGCCGCTGGTCGGTACCGGCGGCATCGAGAAACTCGACGCTGGCACTCTGATCCTCTCGGGTGCCAACACCTACAGCGGCGGCACTACCGTGAGCGGCGGTACCCTGGTCGGCAACACCACCAGCCTGCAGGGCCACATCCTCAACAACGCCAACCTGGTCTTTGCCCAAGGCAGCAATGGCACCTTCAATGGCACCCTCAGCGGTACGGGCACCACCACCAAACAGGGCGGCGGTACCTTGCTGCTGACCGGCAACCAACCATTCAGCGGCGCCTTCAACGTCAACCAGGGCGTGCTCCAGGTAGGCGATGCCGCCAATCCGGGCAGCAACCTCGCAGCCCAGGTCACGGTGGCCAACGGCGCCGCGCTGACCGGCAACGGCACCGTCGCCGGGCTGACCAACAACGGCACCGTGCTGCCAGGGCCTGCCGGCAACCTCAACGTGTCGGGCAACTTCACCAACGGCGCCACCGGCACCCTGGTGATCGACCTCGGCACCTCGCCGGTGAACTACCTGAATGTGGGCGGCACCGCCAACCTCGGCGGCAGCCTGATGGTCGCCAACCTGGCCAGTGGCAACGGCCAGTACACCGTGGTCAGTGCGGCGGGCGGGGTGAATGGCACCTTCGCCACCACCAATCTGGCCAACTCGGCGTTCCTCAACAGCTCCTTGGACTACGGCGCCAACCAGGTGACCCTGTCGGTCAGCCGCAACGGCAACTCCTTCGCCGATGTCGCCGCCACTGGCAACCAGCGTGGCGTGGCCACCGCGCTGGCCAGTGCCGGGGCGCCGGCCGAACTGGTCAGCAACCTGCTGCCGCTGGACCGCCAGGGCGCCCAGGCGGCGTTCGACAGCCTGTCCGGCGAGATCCACGCCAGCACCGCGACCGTGCTGATCGAGGACTCGCGCTACGTCCGCGACGCGGTCAATGACCGCCTGCGCCAGGCCGACTGCACCCACCAGGACGACCCGCGTCGCACCCTGGCGCCGACCGCCAACCAGCAACTGACCAGCGAAGGCTGCCAGGGCCAGGCCGTGGGCTGGATCCGCGCCATCGGCGGCTGGGGCACCTACGACGGCAGCAGCAGCCATGCCAGCGTCGACCGCGACCTGTCGGGCTTCATGCTCGGTGTGGACCGCGCGCTGGACGATGAGTGGAAAGTGGGCGCCGCCGCCGGCTACACCCGCTCGAGCATCGACGCGCACCGTCGCCGCTCGGACGCCACGGTGGACAGCTACCACCTGACCACCTACCTCGGTTACCAGCTCGATGCCTTCGCCGCTCGCCTGGGCGTGGCCTACAGCTGGCACGACATCGACACCAAGCGCGATGTCACCGTGGGCAGCTATGACGACCGCCTCAAGGCCAAGTACAAGGCGCGCAGCGCCCAGGTGTTCGGTGAGGTGGGTTACGCCATCGATGCCGGCGGCATTGCGCTGGAGCCGTTCGCCGGGCTGGCTTATGTCAACTATGACAGTGACACCGCCCATGAGAAGGGCGGGGCAGGGCGGCTGGAGGGCAAGGTCGACCAGGATGTGACCTTCTCTACCCTGGGCGTGCGGGCTGGCAAGCGCATCCTGCTCGACAACGGCAGCACTATCACGCCGCGGTTGTCGGTGGGCTGGCGCCATGCCTTCGGCGACGACAAGCCCGATGCCGATCTGCGCTTCATCGGTGGCGGCGACGGTTTCAGCACCGAGGGTGTGCCGATTGCCAAGGACGCGGCGGTGGTCGAGGCCGGGGTGGACCTGTCGGTGGGCGCGAGCGGCAAGCTCGGGGTCGGCTACTCCGGGCAGCTGTCCAGCGAGAACCGCGACCATGGCGTGGTGGTGAGCTTCAGCATGGGGTTCTGAGGTAGCTAGCAGGGCCGTCGTGTGGCCCATCGCGGGGCAAGCCCGCTCCCACGATCAAGTCTCGTGGGGGCGGGCTTGCCCCGCGATACGTTTCTGCATGCGTAAGATTTTTCCGAAATTGAAACCAAATCCTTCAGTCAGTCAGCGCTTCGGACCTATCCTACGCGCCTGCCGGAAGGCTCTGAATTGGCCGGGAAATACATCAGGGGTACCGTCACTGGGTCGTCACATTTGGCGACCGGGTGTGAGAAGCCCGTTGTGTGAACCATGTCGATTTCGTCAATGGCGGTCGTGCGCGTGCAGGCTTTGGCCTGACCGTGGATTCATGGTTACACACGGGCTTCTCACCATGCGTACGACTGCCACCCTAATCTGTGAGAAGGATCGAGGTGGTTGTTCCTGAATTTCAATTTCGAGGAGTAACCATGAAAAAACTTGTACCCGACCCACCCTATCCAATCCCCTTCGTCACCATCATCAGCGACCTCGACCCCGAGGAAGCCATGGCCCACGCCAACAAGCTGATGCACACCCTCAGCGACACCGTCCACGCCTACACCGTCTGCCAGCGCGACACGCGCCTCGACGTGATGATGGACAGCGTCGAAATCCTCGGGCAACTGGTCATCGCGCTGGTCCGCCACGCCCGGGCCAAGGGGGCGCCGGTATGAGCGACGAGCAAAAGCCCGGCCCGACCCAGGGCAGGACCACCTGCCTCGAAATCTTCTGTATCCAGCCCGGTATCCCGTTCGATCACGCCTTCAGCGACCTGTCGGTGCTGCTCGGCTGCGTGGCGCATTTCACCACCGAAGCGGAAATGGAAGGGGATCTCATGGCCGGCAGTGCCGCACGGATTCTCAGTGGGCTGGCCAAGGGGCTGATTGATGATATGGAACTGGGTCTGAATCGCGGCAAGTGAAAGATGCCCTTGTCGAGGCAGAGTGTCAGCCGTCGACAGGGGCACTTCAGAAATGGCAGAGCACTTGCGGATTGTACCTGACGATATCAAGCGTCCCCTGATTTTATGCTTGGAAAATCACACCGGGCGAGTACTGTCTTGAAGTATCTCCATTCTGAAGAATGGAGTAACTACCGCAGACGGCTCTACCTTTATCCGCTGTCAGCCAGTCCTTAGGGATGGATACATAGTAATATTTCCCATCACGGGCTATCGTAAGCTTTTCTTGTCTTGACTCGCTACCCACTGCATGCCAATAGACCTGAACCCTACTGCCTGCGCTAATGCCATGGTAAGACAAATTATATCTGGGGGCGGTGTCTGCGAATGACAGGTAGACTGGCGGTGCCACAGTTGTGCCGTGACCAATTATCTGTACATTCAGTGGAAGTGAGGTCCACGTCTTTTCATTGTTCTCATCTATCGGGCGGCTGACATGGTAATGAACGATTGCAGTCGTGCTCCGGGGGGCTATGAAAACACCAAAGGGTATCTCAAATGCCTGGTCTTCCAGTCTTTTGGATTCTTCTTGCGATGAGCGATAGTACAGGTGTGGCAGCTCTATAGATATCGCTATCTTGTCTCCCTTCATGCCCGTGTATTTTGGCACGATTATCTTGATGGGGTCGTCTGGCGGTGGATTGAGTTTGCCTTCAAGTTCGGGTGGAATTATTCCGTAATCCACGCTTAATACCAAAGTAGGTGAGGTTTCTTCGTTTACAACGTAGGTGAGTGTCAGCGTGCCGCCGGCGATCGTTTCGATCAGCCCCTTGGCAAGGGTGAACACGGTATCATCTGGTCCCGCTTTTTTAGCCGGTGGTTCAAGTTCGATCGGCGTTCCATCACCATTGGTTGCGATGACTTTAAGCTGGATTAGATCACCTTTCACGATAGGCGCTACTGTCTTGATCAGTACTGTCGCCCCGTCTTCGTTTACCCGGTCCGGACTCAATGCTGAACCAATGGCTTCTGTGATTTCAGGGGCTTTGAGTTCTGGTTCTGGTTCGGGTGTGACAGGTGTACCATCGATTACAGTGATGTTCAGTGAAGGGGACTTGAGGTCAGGTGCGATTTCATAATCAATTACTGCGCTCCCGCCCACTGCAGCCTTGGCGAGGTCATTTTCCAGTTCAATCTTGAGACCGTTGAAGATATCAGGCCATTGTACGATATGCTTTTTGTATTCGGGATCTAGCTCATCTCCGTCAGTGGTGGTGCCCAGCCATGTCAGTTTCAGTTCTTTGTCGACGGCGTCGGAGGGTAGGTCTCTAATGATGGTATTGAAATTTTTGCCGTTCAGGTCGTACCAGTTTAACTTTTCGTTGGGCGCTTCCTCTATCTCAGGTTTTTCCAGAGATTGGGGGGTGTTTTTTTCAATAGACATGGCCGTTTCCAAGTAGGATAGTGCGGTTCAATGATTGCCTACGTCGCGCAGGTGTATGTAAATCTGACTGTGCCCGCACGTCCCTACATGTAACATAGTCCCTTATGTCTGCCACCTGGTAGAAATGCTAGGTCAGGCACCGGTTATGAAATCTGCTTCGCAGGAGGATATTCAATGTTACCGATGCCAGGGTCTCAGATATTGGTGGACCCATCGAGGCAGGCGCTATTGGGTGCATGAGTGGATAACTTTCGTTATCCACCAAGCCTTTCGGCCTATCTCGCACGCGTGCGTCCGGGCATCCACAGGCGCTAGACTGTCATCCTCCCCACCACCGGACAGGAGTCCCGGCGTGCCCGACCCCCGCAGTTTCCCCAGCGACCTGTGCCTTGAAAGCCCACGCCTGCAGCTGCGCCCCATGCGCCATGCTGACGCACAGCAGTGGCTGACCATCATGGCCGACCCGGAAGTGATGCGTTATTGGTACCACGCTCCCTGGCAGACCCTGGCCGAAGCCGAAAGCGCCTTGGCCGCCGACCGCGAAGCCTACGCCGCCGGACAGTTGCTCAAGCTGGGCATGTACCGCCGCGACAATGGCGAGCTGATCGGCATGGTCCAGCTGTTCAACCTCGAGGAAGGCTCGCGGCGTGGCGAGATCGGCTACTGCCTGGCCAAGTCCGCCCAGGGCCGGGGCTATATGGACGAGGCGCTGACCTGCTTCATCGACTACCTCGCCCATACCCTGCATCTGCGTCGACTGGAGGCGGAAATCGACCCGCGCAACCAGGGCTCGGCACGTACTCTGGAGCGCCAGGGCTTCGTCCTGGAGGGCACCCTGCGCGCCCGCTGGTGCGTGGCCGGCGAGCTGTCTGACTCGGGGCTTTACGGTCTGTTGCTCGAACCGCCTGTCGCCTGACGCCCGCTTGCGCTATGGTCGCGCCTTTCGCTGCTGGATGGAGCCTGCGCGTGCCTGCTTTTTATGTGATGTTCACCCTCGTGCTGTTCCTTCTTTGCTTGTGTTTCGATGGCCTGATGATGGGCGTCGACGGGCATATGCCGGCGCTGCAGATACTGGTCATGGGCCCATGGGGCATTGCCTTCGGGTTGTACCAGTGGTTTGCCAATCCGTTGCTGGGGCTGGCGATCCTCGTCCGTAGGCGTTTTCGCCGGGTGGCGCTTGGCGCGGGCCTGATCGCCCTGAGCCTCGCGCTCAGTTGCCTGGGCATCGAGCGGCTGCCGGACAACCGCAGCTATGATTTCCTGCCGCTTACCGGTTTCGGCCCCGGCTACTACCTGTGGACACTGGCAATCCTGCTGTTCTGCCTGGGGCAGGGGTGGTGGTGCCGCAAGGTGCAGACGGCGCAGGATATGCCGCGCTGGCGCTGGTTCGATGTGCTGCTGATCGCGGTGCTGACGAGCACGATCTACGTGGCGACCAAGATGCCCAGCCTGGGCGTGCAAATTCGCAGTTCCGACGAGCCAATGGAGCAGGTGCAGGCAGGCTGAACTCTCCAGATTGGCTGCGCGGCCTTTTTGTCGGAGGGCGAGACGCGCCTTGGGTTTGGAAAGACGGCAGGGGCTGGGTTAAGGTCGCAGCTCGTCCGCTTTCACCAGGTGCCTGACTTGCCCGCTTTCTACCTGACCACAAGCCTCGCCCTGTACCTGCTGAGCCTGGCCTTCGATGGTGCCCTGACAGGCGCAGGGCGACATGTACCGGCATTGCAGATGCTGCTCTACGGGCCGTGGGGTATTGCCTTTGGCCTGTACCAGTGGTTCGCCAACCCACTGCTGGCGTTGGCGATCCTCGTCCACCGACGGTTCCGCCGCCTGGCACTGGGGTGCGGCCTACTGGCGCTGTATCTGGCGGCCAGCAGCTTTGCGATCACCCGCTTGCCGGACAACCAGAGTTACGCCTTCCAGGACGTGACCGGCTTTGGCGCGGGCTTCTACCTGTGGTTGATGGCGATCCTGGTGTTTTGCATGGGGCAGCTCTGGTGGTGCTGGAAGGCGCGTTCAGCAGCGGATGTCCCGGGCTGGGGCTGGCTCGATGTGGCGCTGATCGCGGCCCTCAGCGTGGCGCTGTATGCCGGTACGCAGATGCCGTCGCTGCGTTTCGAGCCGCACAAGGTGATCGTGCCGCCGGAGCAGCCGCGCACCTTGTGATGGCCTTAACGCGCCGTGCCCCACTGCACCGCGATCATCCCAAGCACGATCATTCCCACTCCCGCCAGCCGCAGCAGGTTCACCGGTCGCTCCGGCAGGCCCATGAGGCCGAACTGGTCGATCAGCAGCGACGACAGCACCTGCCCGGCCACCACGCAGACGATGAACCCCGCCGCGCCTAGCCGTGGCGTCAGCACCAGCGCGGCGGTGATGTAGAGCACTCCGGCAACCCCGCCGAACCAGGCCCACCAGGGCGCATGGGCCAGTTGCTGCACCTGTGGCAGCGGCGCGCGCATCAGTAGCAGGGCCGGCACCAGCATCAGCAGGCTGACCAGCAACGACACCCCGGCCGCCCACAGCGGATGACCGAGCAGGCGCCCGAGCGCGGCGTTGCTGCCCGCCTGAAACGGCACGGCAGCCCCGGCGAGCAGGGCGATGAGCAAGGGGAGGGCGGCGAAGAGGCTGGCGGGCATGGTGTCTACTCCTGATCAAAACACTGGCCTCAGTCTTCGCTATGCACTTCAATGATGGAAATTCGAACTTCGCACAGGCTGTATTCGTGGCATGGATGATTTGCGCCGTATCGACCTCAATCTATTGCTGACCCTGCACGCCCTGCTCAGCGAGCAGCATGTCTCGCGTGCGGCATTGCGCCTGCACCGCAGCCAGCCGGCGGTCAGCCATGCGTTGGCGCAGTTGCGCGAGATCTTCGCCGATCCGCTGCTGGTGCGACGCGGTGGTCGCCTGCAGCTGACGGCCCGCGCCGAAGCTCTGCACGCGCCGTTGCATGAGGCTTTGCAGCAACTCGACGGATTGCTCGGCACGCCGGGCTTCGAGCCGGCGCGGGCCCGGCGTACCTTTCGCCTGGCCATGTCCGACTATGGCGCCCGTGTGGTGTTGCCAGCGTTGATGCGCCTGCTGCGACGCGAAGCGCCGGGCATCGACCTGGTGGTGTCCCAGGGCAGCCGCGAGGCGATGCTCGGCCAGTTGATCGACGGCGAGGCGGACCTGGCGCTGGGTGTGTTTCCGGAGTTGCCGACAGAAATGACCCAGCAGGTGCTGTTCGAGGAGTCCTTCGTCTGTCTGGCCGACCGCGCCAGCCTGCCGCCCCGCGGCGGCCTGGCGCTGGACCCGTGGCTGGCGCGCCCCCATGTGCTGGTGGCGGTGCGCCCCGGCATCGACAACGAAATCGACCAGGCCCTGGCCATCTTGGGCGCACGTCGGCGCATCGCCTTGACCCTGCCGCATTGGGGCGTGGCTCAACGTGTCATTGCCGGGACCGACCTGGTGCTCACCGTGGCGCGGCGCAGTCTCGCCGGTGCTCGCCTGGACCCCGCCTTGCGCCAGTTCGCGCCGCCCCTGGCGATCTCGCCGTTCGCCTTCGCCCAGGCCTGGCACTCGCGGCGCGACGGCGATGCCGGGCACCGCTGGCTGCGGGCGCAAATCCAGGCGCTGTGCGTGAACGAAGGCGGAGCAGAATGCTAGGCTGTGCCGCATTCATTTGCGAAAAGGGAAGCCCATGTTCAAGCATTGCCTGGTCGGCGCCGCCGCCCTGCTGATCGTTGCCGGCGCCCAGGCCGAGGACTATTCGCCTACTTACACCCGGTGCATGGACAAAGCCTCCAGCACGCTGGCAATGGGCGCCTGCATCCAGGCCGAAACCCGGTTGCAGGATGACCGGCTGAACCGGGTCTACAAGCAGCTCATGGCCAAGCTCGACAGCCAGCAGCAGAAGGACCTGCGCGAAGTCCAGCGCACCTGGATGAAGTACCGCGACGGCAACTGCGCATTCCACGGCAAGTTGAGCACCGGAAGCATCTACCGCATCGAAGGCGCGATGTGCGAAATGGACATGAGCAAGGACCGGGCGGCGGAGCTGGAACGGGTGCTCAGCCCGGGGCAGTAGCGCAGCATCAGCTTACAGATTGGCGGGTGAACTGGTCGGCTGAAGGGTATCGCCGCGACGCTGATGGCTGTATTTTTGTACAGCTCATGGACAGCACGTTCACCAAGGGAGGAGCACATGCCTGAAAGCATCGATGTCGCCAATTACTTCCTCACCCTGGAAGGCGAGACGGGTGAGATCTCGAACCTGAAGCTGCAGAAGCTCGTCTACTACGCGCAGGGCTTCAGCCTGGCCTTGCTGGGCGCCCCGTTGTTCGAAGAACGTATCGAGGCCTGGATGCATGGCCCGGTCGTGGCCGACCTCTACCGTCGGTTCAGCCAGCATGGCTCGAACCCGATCCCGATGCCTGCAGTGTTCGAGCCGACCTGCTTTTCCAGGGATCAGACCCGCCTGATCAAGGAGGTCTTCGAGGTCTATGGGCAGTATTCGGCGTGGAAGCTCCGTCAACTGACCCATGAAGAAGACCCCTGGCGGGATAACTATCAGGAGGGCGCTTTCAGCCGGGAGATTCCCCGGGACGAAATGCAACGGTATTTCAGGAATCACCTGGTGAACTGAGCGATGGTACGTAAGCGGCTCAAGGAGCGAGATGCCCAGGGAAATCAGGTAAGAGCACGCCACATGGCTGGCGAGTCTGACGAGTCGGACCTGCGCCCCCCGGTGTTCTCACTGGAGTATCTGCAATCAGGTTGGTGCATTCAGGACTGCCAGCATGCAGAGCGCGCCAGGATGCTCGAGCGCTTGCGTCAGATCAGTCAGCGCACGTGGCGAGAGATCCGCCAGCTCGATCGCCATGGCTATGGTACGGAGACGATTTCGCGCGGCAGTATGAGGGCTGTATTGCCTTCATTCCTCACTGAAGATGTTCGGCTGCTGGCGTTCAGGGCTTTCGACCTGGTGGCGATGGTGGGGTACCGCAGTGGGCGGATTTTTCATGTGATCTGGATAGATCGTGAGTTCAAGTTGTACAAGCATTGACGCGGAGTACAGTGACCCCTTTGGTTGGGCGGGCAAGCCCGCTCCAACAAGGGAGTAGGAGCGGGCTTGCGATTCAGGCGCCGCGTTGCTCACGCAGTGCCCGGGCCTTCAGGTACTCACGCACTTCCACCCCGTCTCCGGCGAACTCGATCCGCTGTGCCTTGGCCGCCCGCTGGTAGGCGTACATCGGATCGTAGTATTCCTTGAGCAGCCCTTCGATCCACCCTCGGTGCAGGCTCACGTCACCACTGCGCAACTGCTCCTCCAGCGCCTGGTCGAGCAACGCCGACAGCCGCTGGAAGCGCTCGCCGCCCAGGCGCTTGTAGATGTTGGCCATGCTCTGGCGCATGCGTTCGGCGAACAGCGGGCCGCCGGCCTCTTCACCGTGCACGGCGATGAACTCGGCGCACAGGTTGATCACGTAATCGCGCAGGATGCGTTCCACGCGATGCGCGAAGCTGTCTTCGAGCCACACCAGCGGATAGCGTTGCATGCCCTGGTAAAGCTCCAGCGGCACCGCGCAGCTGCCGACCACGCGGCCTTCGTCCTCGAGCACGAACTGGTCGATGCCACGCTTGCGCTTCTTCAGGATGTCGATGGCCAGCGTATTCTCGAAGTCGATCTGCGCCGGCTGCGCGGTGGCGCGCTTGCCGAAGCTGGAGCCGCGGTGGTTGGCGTGGCCTTCCAGGTCCAGCACGTTGTCCAGCTGGAGCAGCACGTCGGTCTTGCCGGTGCCGGTCAGGCCGCCCAGCAGCACGAAGTCGCAGTACTGCACCGCTTGCTGGGTCGTTTCCAGCAGCAAGGTGCGCATGGCCTTGTAGCCGCCCACCACCTTCGGATACTGGATGCCGGCTTCCTTGAGCCAGCCCTGGACGATCTGTGAGCGCAACCCGCCACGGAAGCAGTAGAGGTAGCCGTCGGGGTGAGCCTGGGTGAATGCCGCCCAGGCCTCCAGGCGCTGCTCTTTGAGCACGCCGTTGACCAACTGGTGGCCCAAGGCAATGGCGGCGGCCTGACCCTGCTGCTTGTAGCAGGTACCGACTTTCTGCCGCTCCTGGTCGTTCATCAGCGGCAGGTTGACGGCGCCGGGGAAAGCGCCCTTGGTGAATTCGATCGGCGCGCGCATGTCCATCATCGGCACGTCGTCGAGGAACAGCTGTTTCAGCTCGGTGCAGTCGGGGCGCATCAGATCACCTCGACTGCGTGGCTCTGTCGCTCGACCAGCTCGCCGATCGGCGCCAATTCGAGCCCGAGCTCCCGTGCCACGGCGAGGAATTCGGCCTCGCCCTGCGGGCTGACTGCCACCAGCAGGCCACCGCTGGTCTGCGGGTCGCACAGCAGGTGCTTCTGCTCGTCGCTCAGCGCGCCGATCTTGTGGCCGTAGCTGTCGAAGTTACGCAAGGTGCCGCCTGGGATGCAGCCCTCGGCCAGGTAATGTTCGACGCTGGGCAGGCGCGGCACCGCAGCGAATTGCAGGCGCGCGGTGAGGCCGCTGCCTTCGGCGACTTCGACCAGGTGGCCGAGCAGGCCGAAGCCGGTGACGTCGGTCATCGCCTGCACGCCGTCGAGCTTGCCGAAGCGGCTTCCCGGTGTGTTGAGGGTGCACATCCAGTCGCGGGCCAGGCCCTGGTCCTGTTCGCGCAGCTTGGCTTTCTTCTCGGCGGTGGTGAGGATGCCGATGCCCAGCGGCTTGGTCAGGTACAGGCGGCAGCCGACGCTGGCGGTGTCGTTGCGCTTGAGGTGGCGCTTGCTCACCACGCCGGTCACGGCCAGGCCGAAGATCGGTTCCGGGGCGTCGATGGAGTGGCCACCGGCCAGGGGGATGCCTGCCTCTGCGCAGACCGCTCGACCACCGCGGATCACTTCGCGGGCGACCTCCGGCGGCAATAGGTTGATCGGCCAGCCGAGGATGGCGATGGCCATCAGCGGGTCGCCGCCCATGGCGTAGATGTCGCTGATGGCGTTGGTGGCGGCGATGCGACCGAAGTCGTACGGGTCGTCGACGATGGGCATGAAGAAGTCGGTGGTCGAGACCACGCCGCGCTCGTCATCCAGGGCGTAGACGGCAGCGTCGTCGCGCGAGGCGTTGCCGACCCAGAGGTTCGGGTCGAGGGCCTGCGTACCGCTCTCGGCGAGGATCACATCCAGGACCTTGGGAGAAATCTTGCAGCCGCAACCAGCGCCGTGGCTGTACTGTGTCAGACGAATCGGCTCGCTCATGTGCACCTCGACTTTTCGTGATGCGCGATTGTAGCAAAGCTGGCCTTTGTGCCTGCGACTCTTATACTTCCCGCGATGCGACACTGACCCAAGCCCCGCTATTGAACCGGAGAACCCCCCATGCTCAAACGCCCCCTGGCACTGTTTGCCGGTCTCGCGTTGTCCTGCTGCGCCGTAGTCGCCCAGGCCGCCGACGTCCTGCGCGTCAGCGCCATCCCCGATGAAGCACCGACCGAACTGCTGCGCAAGTTCAAGCCGCTGGGTGAATACCTCGAGCAGCAGTTGGGCATGAAGGTGCAGTTCGTGCCGGTCGCCGACTACCCCGCGGTGGTCGAGTCGCTGGCCAGCGATCGCCTGGACCTGGCCTGGCTGGGGGGCTTCACCTTCGTTCAGGTGCACCTGAAGGACCCGACCGCCACGCCATTGGTGCAGCGGGAGCAGGATGCCCAGTTCACCTCCAAGTTCATCACCGCCAACCCTGACGTGAAGAGCCTGGCCGACCTGAAGGGCAAGACTTTCGCCTTCGGCTCGATTTCGTCCACCTCCGGCAGCCTGATGCCGCGCTACTTCATGCTCAAGGAAGACAACATCAAGCCTGAGAGCTACTTCAGCCGCGTCGCCTATTCCGGTGCCCACGACGCCACCGTGGCCTGGGTGGCGGCGGGTAAGGTCGATGCAGGCGTACTCAACGCCAGCGTATGGCAGAAACTGGTCGATGCCGGCAAGGTCGATACCGACAAGGTCAAGGTATTCGCCACCACACCGACGTATTACGACTACAACTGGACCGCGCGCGGCAAAATGGACCCGGCGCTGAAAGAGAAGATCAAGCAGGCCTTCCTCGCCCTGGATCCGGCCAAGCCTGCGGACAAGGTGATCCTCGACCTGCAGGCCGCCAGCCGCTTCATCGAAACCAAGCCTGAGAACTACCAGGGTACCGAGCAGGCCGCACGCGAGGCCGGCCTGCTGAAGTGAGCATTCGTCTGCACGAGGCCAGCCTGCGCCACGGCAAGGTACAGGCCCTGAATGCCGTCGACCTGTGTATCGACAAGGGGGAGCGGGTTGCGATCATCGGGCCCTCCGGGGCCGGCAAGTCCAGCCTGCTGCACCTGATGGCCACGGCCACCCGGCCCAGCGCCGGGCTGCTCGATGTGCTCGACGCGCAGCCGTGGGCGTTGTCGGCGCACGCGCGCCAGCGCCTGCGCGCGCGCATCGGCCTGGTGCACCAGGCGCCGCCGTTGCCGCCGCGCCAGCGAGTGGTGACGGCAGTGCTGGCCGGTCGGCTGGGGCAGTGGAGCACCTTGCGTGGACTGCTCAACCTGGTGCATCCGGGCGATGTGCCGGGGGCCCGTCAGGTTCTGGCTGACCTGGGGCTGGCGGACAAGCTGTTCGTCCAGTGCGGGCAGTTGTCCGGGGGGCAGCTGCAGCGGGTCGGCATCGCCCGAGTGCTCTACCAGCGCCCGGAGGTGCTGTTGGCCGATGAGCCCGTTTCGGCTATGGACCCGGTCCTGGCCGATCACAGCCTGGTGCTGCTCAATCGGCATGCCCAGGCGCATGGCGTGACCCTGGTCGCCAGCCTGCATGCGGTGGAGCTGGCGCTGGCGCATTTCCCGCGGGTCATTGGTATCCGCGAAGGGCAGGTGGCCTTCGACTGCCCGGCTGAGGCGGTGAGCGAAAGCCTGCTTGAGGCGCTCTACGCCAATGAACAGCTGGCCTCGCCGGTCAGCGTGGGAGCGACCCTGACCGTGCAGATTCCGCGATGTTGAACGTCGACGCCCGCGACCCCGCAGCGCTGCCCCGTTTGTTGCTGACGCTGTTGTGCCTGGCGCTGCTGTGGCCGGGGCTTTACGTGAGCGAGCTGAACCCCGGCGTGCTGCTGCAGGCGGAGAACCGTCAGCAGATGGCCAGTTTCGTCGGTGCTTTCTGGCCGCCGGCCCACGATGCGGCGTTTCTCGGCCTGCTTTGGGCTGCTACCTTGCAGACCTTGGCCGTGGCGACCGTCGGCATGGCCCTGGCCCTGATGCTGGCGGTGCCGGCCAGCCTGCTGGCCAGCCGCGCCCTGTCGCTGCGTGCGGCATCCCAAGGCGGTCGCCCAGGCTCCTGGTCACGGGGTGTGCGCCTGCCGGTGCGTGGCCTGCTGGTGTTCCTGCGCAGCGTGCCGGAGATCGTCTGGGCGCTGCTGTTCGTCCGCGCCGTGGGCCTGGGGCCGACCGCCGGGGTGCTGGCCATCGCCATCACCTACAGCGGCATGCTCGGCAAGGTCTACGCGGAAATCTTCGAGTCGGTGGACCAGCGCCCGGCGCATGCCTTGCTGCAGGCCGGCAGCGGTCGTCTGTCCGCTTTCTGCTACGGCATCCTGCCCAACGCGGCGGCGGAAGTCGTGTCGTATACCGTTTACCGTTGGGAGTGCGCGGTACGCGCTTCGGTGGTGATGGGTTTCGTCGGGGCCGGAGGGCTGGGGCAGCAGATCGACCTGTCGATGCGCATGTTTGCCGGTGACCAGGTGGCGAGCATGTTGCTGGCGTTCCTGGCGCTGGTGATGTTGGCCGACCTGCTCAGCCGCTTGCTGCGCGGGAGGCTTGCATGAGCCGGGCGATCAACCTGCTGGTGCTGCTGGGTATCGTGGTAGCGGTGTTGGCTTCATTCGCCTACCTGGAGCTGGACCTGCATGCCGTGATCGGCGATGGAGGGCTCGGGCAGATGGCCGAGTACGCTGGGCGCTTCCTGCAACCGGACCTGTCGTTCGAGCATCTGCGCGCCGTGGGTCATGGCGCGCTGGAAACCCTGGCGATGTCCGGGTTGGGTACCCTGCTGGCAATGCTGTTGGGCATGGTGCTGGCGTTGCCGGCCGCCGGGCGTTTTGGCTGGCCGTTGCAGGGCGCGTCGCGCCTGCTGCTTAACGCGCTGCGGGCGATTCCGGAGCTGGTCTGGGCCGCGCTGACCGTGCTGGCCGCAGGCCTGGGGCCGAATGCCGGTACGCTGGCGCTGGCCCTGCACACTGCCGGGGTGCTGGGGCGGCTGTTCGCCGAGGCGCTGGAAAATGCACCGCCAGAGCCTGCGGCGGCGATCCGCTTGCAAGGTGGCAACCAAGTGGTGGCGTTCTGTTTCGGCACGTTGCCCAATCTGTGGCCGCAACTGCTGGCGTACAGCCTCTATCGCTGGGAGAACAACATCCGCATGGCCAGCGTGCTGGGCTTCGTGGGGGCGGGCGGGCTGGGGCAGATGCTCTACGCGACCCTGAGCCTGTTCCAGGAGGCCCAGGCCAGCACGGTGATCATCGCCATGCTGGTGCTGGTGTTGCTGGTGGACGCCCTGAGCGATGTCTTGCGCCAACGTTTCGTGCGCGCCTGAGTGTAATTCGCGGCACCTGATCCCTGACTGTAGTCCTGCTCCGGGCCCACGCCAAGCCCTGTTCGTCAATCCGAAAAATAAACTTCACCTGAGCGTAAAAAGACTTTTTCCGGTCATGGTTTTTGCGGTATCAAGGAACCAGACAGCCGAACCCTGCAGCACAGGTGGCGTCATCCACGCCTTCCTTGCCAGGTGAGCTTCCCGCCCGTAACGACGCGGATACGGGGAGAACGGCAGTCACTCTGCGGCGCAGCCGTTCGCGCCGTGTGGCTTTCACATAAGGTGAACGAGTATGGATGACCAAGGACGCACCCCTTCCTCCAACCAGCCAATCCTGTATGTGCTCGATACCAACGTCCTGATTCACGACCCCAACGCCCTGCTCAACTTCGAGGAGCACCACGTCGCCATACCGATGACGGTGCTGGAGGAACTCGACAAGCTCAAGACCGGTAAACAGACCATCGCCGCCGAATGTCGCCAGGCCATCCGCCTGATCGACCAGACCCTCGGCGACGCCTCGCCCAGCGATGTCGAGCAGGGCGTGCCGATCCAGCGCGGCAAGAGCGGGCCCAAGGGCTTCCTGTCCATCCTTATGAGCACGCGCAACGAGCCCAACCGCCTGCTCCCCGAGAACCTCGCCGACAACATCATCATCAACCAGCTGCTGGACCTGCGCGCCAAGCGCAAGGACCTCGACGTGGTGCTGGTGACCAAGGACATCAACATGCGCCTGAAGGCGCGTGCCTGCGGGATCGCCGCCGAGGACTACAGCACCGACCAGTTGGTCGACGATGTGTCCTTGCTGTCTAAGGGCTACCACTCGGTCACAGGGTCGTTCTGGGACCGCGTGAGCAAGGTCGACACGCGCCAGGAGCGTGGCCGTACCTGGCATCGGGTGCAGTTGACGGACAACTTGCCCGCCGTGCACGTCAACGAGTTCATCATCGACGAGCAGGGCTTCGTCGGCTGGATCAAGGGCATCCGCAACGACGAACTGCTGCTGCTCGACCTGCACCAGGAACCGCTGCTGCACCAGGAGGCCTGGGGGCTCAAACCACGGGATATCCACCAGAGCCTGGCGCTGTTCGCCTTGCTCGACCCGGATATCCACCTGGTCAACCTGACCGGCGCGGCGGGCTCGGGCAAGACCATCCTGGCGCTGGCCGCAGCCATCGAGCAGACGATGGTCAGCAAGCGCTACCGGCGTATCATCGCCACCCGCAGCGTGCAGGGGCTGGACCAGGAGATCGGCTTCCTGCCGGGTACCGAGGCGGAGAAGATGGAGCCTTGGCTGGGCGCGATCACCGACAACCTCGAAGCCTTGCACATGGATGACGAGAGCACCCACGGCAGTGTCGAGTACATCCTCGAGCGGGTGCCGCTGCAGTTCAAGTCGCTGAACTACATCCGTGGGCGCAGCTTCCAGCAGAGCCTGATCCTCATCGATGAGTGCCAGAACCTCACGCCACACCAGATCAAGACCATCATCACCCGTGCCGGGACCGGCTCGAAGGTGGTCTGCCTGGGCAACCTGGCGCAGATCGACACCCCTTACCTGTCGGCCACCAGTTCCGGGCTGACCTACCTCACCGAGCGCTTCAAGGACTTCCCCCACGGCGTTCATATCACCCTGCAGGGTGTGCCACGCTCGGTACTGGCCGAGTACGCCGAGTCGCACCTGTAACCTGTCGCCAGCAAGCCCGTCCCCACTTTTGGGGCGGGCTTGCCCTGCGATGCGCTGTTCTGCCCTCTGCTCAAAGCTGACCGGCGGGTTTACACTCTGTCATCCCTTCCCAGGAGCAGAGCAGTGCTGACTCATCTTGATTCCCAGGGGCGCGCCAACATGGTCGACGTCACTGAAAAGGCCGTGACCGCCCGCGAGGCGATTGCCGAGGCACGGGTGCGCATGTTGCCGGACACCCTGCGCATGATCGTCGATGGCCAACACCCCAAGGGCGACGTGTTCGCCGTGGCGCGCATCGCCGGCATCCAGGCGGCGAAGAAGACCAGCGACCTGATCCCGCTGTGCCATCCGCTGATGCTCACCGGCGTCAAGGTCGAGCTGGCCGCCGAGGGCGAGGACGTGGTGCACATTGTCGCCCGCTGCAAGCTGGCCGGGCAGACCGGCGTCGAAATGGAGGCGCTCACCGCCGCGAGCGTCGCCGCGCTGACGATCTACGACATGTGCAAGGCAGTGGACAAAGGCATGGTCATCGAGCAGGTGCGCCTGCTGGAGAAGACCGGTGGCAAGAGCGGCCACTACAAGGTGGAGGGGTGATGAAGGTCAAGGTCATGTATTTCGCCCGCTACCGTGAGTTGCTGGGCATCGACGCCGAGCGCCTGGAAGGTGACTTCAAGGTGCTGGACGACGTGCGCCAGGCCTTGGCGGGCAAGGGTGGGCACTACGCGGTGCTGGCCGAGCAGAACCTGATGTGTGCCCGCAACGAAGAGCTGTGCCGGCTCGATGAGCCATTGGAAGAGGGTGACGAGATCGCGTTCTTCCCACCTGTGACCGGAGGTTGACCATGGCCGTGCGCGTTCAGGAGGCGGCCTTCGACCCGGGCGCCGAAGTCAACGTCATGCACGCCGCCAATGTCGGCGTGGGCGCGGTGGTCGGGTTTGTCGGCTATGTGCGCGACTTCAACGATGGCCGGGAGGTGGCGGGGATGTTCCTCGAGCACTATCCGGGCATGACCGAGAAGGCCCTGGCCAAGATCGTGGTCGAGGCCGAAGGGCGTTGGCCGCTGCTCAAGGTCGAGGTACTGCACCGAATCGGCGCCCTGGAACCGGGCGAGCCGATTGTCTTTGTCGGCGTGGCCAGCGCGCATCGGCAGGCGGCGTTCGATGCCTGCAACTTCATCATGGACTACCTGAAGACCCGAGCGCCGTTCTGGAAGAAGGAGAATACCCAGGAAGGGCCGCGCTGGGTGGAAGGCAAGCAGAGCGACCAGGATGCGGCGGGGCGCTGGTGATGCTCTATTCGCTGGCCGGGGCTGCGCCCCGGATCGCCGGCAAGCCGGCTCCCACAGGAGCGCGTATCTCTGTGGGAGCCGGCTTGCCGGCGATAGGGCAGCGTAGCGGCCCCGATCCTGCCATTCAGTGATGCTTGCGCGGCACGGGCTTCAACAGCTCGTCCGGCGGCATCTCGCACTTGATCTTGCGCCCCAGCAACTCTTCGATCGCTGGCAACTGGTACGAATCGTCCTCGCCGGCAAAGCTGATCGACACGCCGCTGGTGCCGGCGCGACCGGTGCGGCCGATGCGGTGCACGTAGTCGTCCGGGTCTTCCGGCAGGGTGAAATTGATCACATGGCTGATGCCGTCGATGTGGATGCCTCGGCCGGCCACGTCGGTGGCCACCAGCACGGTGATGCGCCCTTCACGGAAGCTTTCCAGGGTGCGGATACGCTTGTGCTGCGGCACGTCGCCCGAGAGCTGGGCGGCGTTGATGCCGTCGCGCACCAGTTTTTCCTCGATGCGCCGCACCTCGTCCTTGCGGTTGGCGAAAACCATCACCCGTTCCCACTTGTTCTGCGTAACCAGGTTGTACAGCAGCTTGTACTTGTCGCTGCCGGCCACGGCGTAGACGTGCTGTTCGACGGTCTCGCTGGCGACGTTCTCCGGCTCGATCTCGACGATGGCCGGGTTGGTGGTCCACTGCTTGGCCAGGTTCATCACGTCGTCGGTGAAGGTGGCGGAGAACAGCAGGGTCTGGCGCTCGCTCTTGGGCGGGGTCTGGCGGATGATCTGGCGGACCTGGGGGATGAAGCCCATGTCGAGCATGCGGTCGGCCTCGTCCAGCACCATTACCTCGACCATGTCCAGGTGCACCTCGCCGCGCTGGTTGAAGTCCAGCAGGCGACCCGGGGTGGCTACCAGGATGTCGCAATGGCGCGCTTCCAGCGACTTGAGCTGCTTGTCGAAGTCCATGCCGCCGACAAAGCTCATCACGTTCAGGCCGGTGTACTTGGTCAGTGCCTGGGCATCCTTGGCGATCTGCACCACCAGCTCGCGGGTCGGGGCGATGATCAGCGCCCGCGGCTCGCCCATGTAGCGTTCCTTGGGCGGTGGGGTCTGCTGCAGCTGCGAGATGATCGAGATCAGGAACGCGGCGGTCTTGCCGGTGCCGGTCTGGGCCCGGCCGATAGCGTCCTGGCCGCGCAGGGTGTAACCCAGGACCTGGGCCTGGATCGGCGTGCAATAGGGGAAACCGAGGTCGTGGATGGCATGCATCAGCTCATTGGAGAGCTTGAAATCGTGGAAACGCGTCTTGCCTTCCTGCGGCTCGACCACAAAGTCCTCGGGCTTCCACAGGCTGGCCTGGGGTTTGGGCTTGCGTTCGCGACGCGGCTTGTCCTTGGGCGGTTGCTCGGCACGCGGTTGGTCTGCGGACTGCGGCTCGGCAGCGGTCTTTGCGGCGGCCTTGGGCTTGGCGTGCTGGCGTGTCGGGGCCTTGGCGGCAGCCGGTTGCGCGGCTGGCGCGGGCGGGATCGTGGCGACGGGCTCGGCGGCCTGTGGCGCGGTGTCTGCCTTGGCGAATATTTTCTTGAGTGCCTTGAGCACGGTCGTCTCGTCAACTGGTTAAGGAATGTACGCCGGGCAGTGTAAAGCAAGAATCGGGCGCGGCGTAGTGCAATACGGGCTGGGCTACAGAATCACTGCAACTGGCGGCTCAGCCAGTCGTGGATGTCCGTCAGTTCCTCGACCACCACTTCGTGCTCCATCGGGTATTCATGCCACTGGGCGGCCACACCCCAGGTATTGAGGTACTCGAACGCCGTGCGGCCCATCGAGGGGATCACCACCGGGTCGTGCACACCGTGCAGGCACAACGCCGGCGTGCGCTGCTGGCAGGCACTCAGCTGCTGCGCGTCGCTGAAGGTCGGCGCGTAGGTGGAGAGGGCGATGACCCCGCCCAACGCTTCCTGCCACTTTATATAGGCTGTGTGCAGCACCACCGCACCACCCTGGGAAAACCCGGCGAGGAAGATGCGCGACAAGTTGATGCCCTTGGCCTGTTCGGCCTTGATCAGGGCGATCACCTGGTCGGCCGACTCTTCCAGTTGCGCTTCGTCGATGGCTCGCGCTGGGGTCATGGCCTTGATGTCGTACCAGCTGGGCATCTGGTAGCCGCCGTTGATGGTTACCGGGCGCGTCGGCGCCTGGGGCATGA
This sequence comes from Pseudomonas sp. TE6288, assembly GCF_054062095.1. Taxonomy (NCBI): domain Bacteria; kingdom Pseudomonadati; phylum Pseudomonadota; class Gammaproteobacteria; order Pseudomonadales; family Pseudomonadaceae; genus Pseudomonas; species Pseudomonas sp. TE6288. Next base: position 62,502 of record NZ_JBSSEW010000012.1, on the reverse strand, counting down.
TGAAGCGGGTGCTGAGCAGGCGTTCCTGCATGAATTCCGCTACCGGTAGGAAGTCGTAACGGTCGGCTCCCAGGCCGTGCAACCAGATCACACAGGCGTCGGCGGTTTTCTGCGGTTCGAGAATCAGCGGTTGGGTCATGACTGCTCCGAAAGAGTGCTGGCGTACTGATGTAGTGCGTAAAAAGAAGGCATTGGCGGTTAATGCCAAAAAAAGATGTCGCAACTCTACAACTTTTCCTACTTGACTACCGCTTTATCGCTTAAGCCGTGGACTGTGGTACGCCCTTTGCTATGTCCTTGTCATGCGAAGAGGTGGGCCGGTCCCGGTAACACCCCTCGTGTGGATCGAAGGCTGTCATAGAACAGCCCATTGCGCCAATTGACCCAAAAACAAGCCAACAAGGGGTCGGATGCGCCTCATAAGGGTGCGGTGCAATTCCGGCTCATACAACAAGAGCGATTTGGAGGTTGTTGATGAAGATGTTGAAAACCACCCTGGCAGTCCTGACCGCCGCCGCCGCGCTGGGCGCCACCAGCTTCGCCCAGGCCGGCGCCACCCTCGACGCGGTGAAGAAGAAGGGCTTCATCCAGTGTGGCGTGAGCGATGGTCTTCCCGGCTTCTCCGTGCCTGACGCACAGGGCAAGATCGTCGGCATCGACGCCGATGTGTGCCGCGCCGTGGCTGCCGCCGTGTTCGGCGATGCGACCAAGGTCAAGTTCAGCCAGCTCAACGCCAAGGAGCGCTTCACCGCGCTGCAGTCCGGCGAAGTCGACGTGCTGTCGCGCAACACCACCTGGACCAGCTCGCGTGATGCCGGCATGGGCCTGGTGTTCGCCGGCGTCACCTATTATGACGGCGTCGGTTTCCTCGCCAACAAGAAGCTCGGTGTCTCCAGCGCCAAGGAGCTCGACGGCGCCACCATCTGCATCCAGGCCGGCACCACCACTGAACTGAACGTCTCCGACTATTTCCGCGCCAACAACCTCAAGTACACCCCGATCACCTTCGACACCTCCGACGAGAGCGCCAAGTCGCTGGAGTCCGGCCGTTGCGACGTGCTGACCTCGGACAAGTCGCAGCTGTTCGCCCAGCGCTCCAAGCTGGCCGCGCCGACCGAGTACGTGGTGCTGCCGGAAACCATCTCCAAGGAGCCCCTGGGTCCCGTCGTGCGCAAGGGCGACGAGGAATGGTTCAGCATCGTCAAGTGGACCCTGTTCGCCATGCTCAACGCGGAAGAAGCAGGGGTCACTTCGAAGAACGTCGAGGCCGAGGCCAAGTCCACCAAGAACCCTGACGTCGCCCGCCTGCTGGGCGCCGATGGCGAGTACGGCAAGGACCTCAAGCTGCCCAAGGACTGGGTAGTGCAGATCGTCAAGCAAGTCGGCAACTATGGCGAAGTGTTCGAGAAGAACCTGGGCCAGAGCACCGACCTGAAGATCGACCGTGGCATGAATGCCCTGTGGAACAACGGCGGCATCCAGTACGCGCCACCTGTGCGCTGATGGCTGCACCCCGCGGCGGCATCCTGCCGCCGCGGGTCGTTCGAATCCCTTCTTTTCGGGGCACTTCATGCAAAATCAAATCGGCGCACGGAAAGGGTTTTCCCTTAGTGATCCACGTGTGCGCGCGTGGCTGTTCCAGATCCTCACGGTGGTCTTCGTGGTGGGCCTGGGCTGGTACCTGTTCCACAACACCCAGACCAACCTGCAGCACCGGGGCATCACCTCGGGCTTCGACTTCCTCGAGCGCAGTGCCGGCTTCGGCATCGCCCAGCACCTGATCCCCTACGTGGAATCGGACAGCTACGCCCGGGTGTTCGTCATCGGCCTGCTCAACACCCTGCTGGTGACCTTCATCGGCATCATCCTGGCTACCTTGCTGGGCTTCATCATCGGCGTGGCGCGGCTGTCGCCGAACTGGATGATCAGCAAGCTGGCGACGGTGTACGTGGAGACCTTCCGCAACATCCCACCGCTGTTGCAGATCCTGTTCTGGTACTTCGCCGTGTTCCTGACCCTGCCGGGGCCGCGGGGCAGCATCAATATCGACGACACCTTCTTCATCAGCAACCGTGGCCTGAACATGCCTGGCGCCGCCATGGCCGAGGGCTTCTGGCCGTTCATGATCGCGTTGGTGCTGGCGATCGTCGCCATCGTGTTGATGGTGCGCCTGGCCAACAAGCGTTTCGATGAAACCGGCCAGCCGTTCCACAAGTTCTGGGTGGGCCTGCTGCTGCTAATCGGCATCCCCGGTGTGTGCGCGTTGCTGTTCGGCAGCCCGGTGCACTGGGAAGTGCCGCAGCTCAAGGGCTTCAACTTCGTCGGCGGTTGGGTGCTGATCCCCGAGCTGCTGGCGCTGACCCTGGCGCTGACCATCTACACCGCAGCGTTCATCGCCGAGATCGTGCGCTCGGGTATCCGTTCGGTCAGCCACGGCCAGACCGAGGCGGCCCGTTCGCTGGGCCTGCGCGAAGGCCCGACGCTGCGCAAGGTGATCATCCCCCAGGCGTTGCGGGTGATCATCCCGCCGCTGACCAGCCAGTACCTGAACCTGGCGAAGAACTCGTCGCTGGCTGCCGGCATCGGCTACCCGGAGATGGTCTCGCTGTTCGCCGGTACCGTGCTCAACCAGACCGGCCAGGCCATCGAGGTGATCGCCATCACCATGAGCGTCTATCTCGCCATCAGCATCAGCATTTCGCTGTTGATGAACTGGTACAACAAGCGCATTGCGCTGATCGAACGGTGAGGGTCCTTCCGTGACAGCCCATGTTTTCAAACCCGACATGCCGCCACCGGTGAAGACCGTTGGCGTGCTCGCCTGGATGCGGGCCAACCTGTTCTCCAGCTGGCTCAACACTTTGCTGACGCTGTTCGCGCTGTACCTGGTGTGGCTGATCGTGCCGCCGCTGGTGCAGTGGGCGTTCATCGACGCCAACTGGGTTGGCACCACCCGCGCCGACTGCACCAAGGAGGGCGCCTGCTGGGTGTTCATCCAGCAGCGCTTCGGCCAGTTCATGTACGGCTATTACCCGACGGAACTGCGCTGGCGCGTCGACCTGACCGTGTGGCTCGCCGTGCTCGGCGCGGCCCCGTTGTTCATCAAGCGCTTCCCGCGCAAGGCTGTGTATGGCCTGGGCTTCCTGGTGGTGTATCCGATCCTGGCCTACATCCTGCTGCACGGTGGCACGCTAGGACTGGACACCGTGCCCACCAGCCAATGGGGCGGCCTGATGTTGACCCTGGTGATCGCCACGGTCGGCATTGTCGGCGCGTTGCCACTGGGCATCCTGCTGGCCCTGGGGCGGCGCTCTAACATGCCGGCGGTGAAGGTGGTCTGCGTGACCTTCATCGAGTTCTGGCGCGGCGTGCCACTGATCACCGTACTGTTCATGTCCTCGGTGATGTTGCCGCTGTTCCTGCCCGAAGGCATGAGCTTCGACAAGCTGCTGCGGGCGATGATTGGCGTGATCCTGTTCCAGTCGGCGTACATCGCCGAGGTGGTGCGCGGTGGCCTGCAGGCCATCCCCAAGGGCCAGTACGAAGCCGCCGCGGCCATGGGCCTGGGCTACTGGCGGGCGATGGGCCTGGTGATCCTGCCCCAGGCGCTCAAGCTGGTGATCCCTGGCATCGTCAACACCTTCATTGCCCTGTTCAAGGACACCAGCCTGGTGATCATCATCGGCCTGTTCGACCTGCTCAACAGCGTCAAGCAGGCCGCAGCCGACCCGGCCTGGCTGGGCATGGCGACCGAGGGCTATGTGTTCGCCGCCCTGGTGTTCTGGATTTTCTGTTTCGGTATGTCCCGCTACTCCATGCATCTGGAGCGCAAGCTGGACACTGGCCACAAGCGTTAGGAGTTTCGAAATGAGTGAAGCGATCAAGCAGCCTGCCGGCCCCGAAGGCATCATCCAGATGCAGGGCGTGAACAAGTGGTACGGCCAGTTCCATGTGCTCAAGGACATCAACCTGAACGTGCGCCAGGGCGAGCGTATCGTGCTGTGCGGGCCGTCGGGCTCGGGCAAGTCGACCACCATCCGCTGCCTCAACCGGCTGGAAGAGCACCAGCAGGGGCGTATTGTCGTCGACGGCGTCGAGCTGACCAACGACCTCAAGCAGATCGAGGCGATCCGCCGCGAGGTGGGCATGGTGTTCCAGCATTTCAACCTGTTCCCGCACCTGACCATCCTCGAGAACTGCACCCTGGCGCCTATGTGGGTGCGCAAGCTGCCGCGGCGCAAGGCAGAGGAAATCGCCATGCACTTCCTCGAGCGCGTGCGCATTCCGGAGCAGGCGCACAAGTACCCGGGGCAGTTGTCCGGCGGTCAGCAGCAGCGGGTGGCGATTGCCCGGGCGCTGTGCATGAAGCCGAAGATCATGCTGTTCGACGAACCGACTTCGGCGCTGGACCCGGAGATGGTCAAGGAGGTGCTCGACACCATGGTCAGCCTGGCCGAGGATGGCATGACCATGCTCTGCGTGACCCACGAGATGGGCTTTGCCCGCACCGTGGCGAACCGGGTGATCTTCATGGACAAGGGGGAGATCGTCGAGCAGGCGGCGCCGGACGACTTCTTCGACCGGCCGCGCAGTGACCGGACCAGGCTGTTCCTGAGCCAGATCCTGCATTGATGTACCCGGGGCCGCTTCGCGGCCCTTTCGCCGCGGTTCGTCGCCACGACAAGCCGGCTCCCACTCCGACCGCACGGCCCTCAATTCAAGCGCCGTCCCTGTGGGAGCTGGCTTGCCAGCGATGAGGCCCTTGCAAACGACACAGGGCAGTTGCTCCCACATCAATCAGGCCTATAGCAACTTTGGGAGCCGGCTTGTCGTGGCGACGTGACGCGGTAAAGGGGCCGCTGAGCGGCCCCACACCTGTAGCCTTACTTCTCTTCCTTGGCGGCCACCGGCGCTGGTGGTGGCCGCAGGCCCACCTCGGCGATCAGCTTAATCTGCTGACCATTGCGCATCACTTCGATGCTGATCTTGTCGGTCGGCTTGATCCGCGCCACCTGGTTCATCGACTTGCGCCCGTCACCGGCGGGCTCGCCGTTGATACTCATGATCACATCGCCCAGTTGCAGCCCCGCACGTGCCGCCGGCCCGTCGCGGAAAATACCGGCGACCACGATTCCCGGGCGCCCCTGCATGCCAAACGATTCGGCCAGTTCCTGGCTCAGCGGCTGCACTTCGATGCCCAGCCAGCCACGGATCACCTGGCCATGCTCGATAATCGACTTCATCACCTCCAATGCCAGCTTGACCGGGATGGCGAAGCCGATACCTTGCGAACCACCGGACTTGGAGAAGATCGCGGTGTTGATGCCCACCAGGTTGCCGTTGGCATCCACCAGCGCACCGCCGGAGTTGCCCGGGTTGATCGCCGCGTCGGTCTGGATGAAGTCTTCGTAGTTGTTGAGGCCCAGCTGGTTGCGGCCGGTGGCGCTGATGATGCCCATGGTCACGGTCTGACCGACACCAAAGGGGTTGCCGATGGCCAAGGTCACGTCACCGATATGGATGCTGTCGGAGCGGCCGATGGTGATCGCCGGCAGGCTCTTGAGGTCGATCTTCAGTACTGCCAGGTCGGTTTCCGGGTCGCTGCCGATCACCCGGGCGAGGGTCTCGCGGCCATCCTTGAGGGCCACGACGATCTGGTCGGCGCCGCTGGTGACGTGGTTGTTGGTCAGCAGGTAGCCTTCCGGGCTCATGATTACCGCCGAGCCCAGGCTCGACTCCCAGCGCCGCTGCTTGGGCAGGTTGTCGCCGAAGAAGCGGCGGAACTGCGGGTCCTCGAACAGCGGGTGCGCGCTCTTGTTCACCACCTTGGTGGTATAGAGGTTGACCACTGCGGGCGCGGCCAGGGTCACGGCATCGGCATAGGAGACCGGCCCCTGCATGAGCTTGGTGGTTTGCGGGGCTTGTTGCAGGTTGACGTCCTGGCTGGGCAGGCCGACCCATTCGGGGAAGCGCTGGATGACCAGCATGGCGATCAGCACACCGGTGAGCAGGGGCCAGCCGAAGTAACGCAGAGCCTTGAGCATGAATCGATCCTGGGAGTGGGACGGGGGCCGTGTCTATGGGCCCGGGGCGCGAGCGGGCGCGATCATACACCTGAAGATACCGAACGGCGATGGCCGGACACCCCGAGCGCCTGCCGGCGGTTTCCCCCACGCCGGCGACGGCCCATAATGGCGGCCATTATAGGGCCTGACGCCCGTCGCAATGCCGAATTCGAGGAGATTTTTCATGGCCGTCGCCCTCAATATCCTGGTCGAGGAAGCCGAGCGCTACCTGGCCAGCGCCAGGATCCAGGATTACTGCCCCAACGGCCTGCAGGTCGAAGGCCGTCCCCAGGTCAGCCGCATCGTCAGCGGCGTGACCGCCAGCCAGGCGCTGCTGGACGCCGCGGTCGAGGCCGAGGCCGACCTGGTGCTGGTGCACCATGGCTATTTCTGGAAGGGTGAAAACCCCTGCATCACCGGTATCAAGCAGCGACGCTTGAAGACCCTGCTCAAGCACGACATCAGCCTGCTGGCCTTCCACCTGCCGCTGGACGTGCACCCGGAGGTGGGCAACAACGTGCAGCTGGCGCGCCAGCTGGACATCACCGTCGAAGGTCCGTTGGACCCCAACAATACCAAGGTAGTGGGCCTGGTCGGCTCGCTGGCCGAACCGGTATCGGCGCGGGATTTCGCCCGCCGCGTGCAGGAGGCACTGGGGCGTGAGCCGCTGCTCATCGAGGGTGAGCAGACGATCCGCCGGGTCGGCTGGTGCACCGGGGGCGGGCAGGGCTACATCGACACCGCCATCGCCGCCGGAGTCGACCTGTTCCTCAGTGGCGAGGCGTCGGAGCAGACCTTCCACAGTGCCCGCGAGAACGGCATCAGCTTCATCGCCGCCGGTCACCACGCAACAGAGCGCTACGGCGTGCAGGCGCTGGGCGATTACCTGGCGCGTCGCTTTGCCCTGGAGCACCTGTTCATCGATTGCCCGAATCCGATCTGACGGCCGCATCGCGGGCGTGTCCCGCGATGCTTTTTTGCCCAAACCCCCAGTCATATCATTAGACCTTTTCGATCTAGCCGCCCGCCTAAATAGAATCAGGTGCTGTGATAAAGTGGCTCGCTCGAACACGGCCCGCAGGCCGTCCATAAGATCGTTTTTCGTGAGTAGCCATGGTCGACAATCTGACGCACTTGAAACAGCTGGAGGCGGAGAGCATCCACATCATCCGCGAGGTGGCCGCCGAGTTCGACAACCCGGTGATGCTGTACTCGATCGGCAAGGATTCCGCGGTCATGCTGCACCTGGCGCGCAAGGCGTTCTTCCCGGGCAAGCTGCCGTTCCCGGTGATGCACGTCGACACCCAGTGGAAGTTCCAGGAGATGTACCGCTTCCGCGACAAGATGGTCGAAGAGATGGGCCTGGAGCTGATCACCCACGTCAACCCCGAGGGTGTGGCCCAGGGCATCAACCCGTTCACCCATGGCAGTTCCAAGCACACCGATATCATGAAGACCCAGGGCCTGAAGCAGGCGCTGGACAAGCACGGCTTCGACGCCGCCTTCGGTGGCGCGCGCCGCGACGAAGAGAAGTCCCGCGCCAAGGAGCGCGTCTACTCGTTCCGTGACAGCAAGCACCGCTGGGATCCGAAGAACCAGCGCCCGGAGCTGTGGAACATCTACAACGGCAAGGTCAACAAGGGCGAGTCGATCCGCGTGTTCCCGCTGTCGAACTGGACCGAGCTGGACATCTGGCAGTACATCTACCTCGAGGGCATCCCGATCGTGCCGCTGTACTTCGCCGCCGAGCGTGAAGTAATCGAGAAGAACGGCACCCTGATCATGATCGACGACGAGCGCATCCTCGAGCACCTGAGCGACGAGGAGAAGGCGCGCATCGTCAAGAAGAAAGTGCGTTTCCGTACCCTGGGCTGCTACCCGCTGACGGGGGCGGTCGAGTCCGAAGCCGAGACCCTGACGGACATCATCCAGGAAATGCTCCTGACCCGGACGTCCGAACGCCAGGGCCGTGTCATCGACCACGATGGTGCCGGCTCCATGGAAGACAAAAAACGCCAAGGCTACTTCTAATTTCAGGGTTCCAGCATGTCGCACCAATCTGATCTGATCAGCGAGGACATCCTCGCCTACCTGGCCCAGCACGAGCGCAAAGAGCTGTTGCGCTTCCTCACCTGCGGCAACGTGGACGACGGCAAGAGCACCCTGATCGGGCGCCTGCTGCACGATTCGAAGATGATCTACGAGGACCACCTCGAGGCCATCACCCGTGACTCGAAGAAGTCCGGCACCACCGGCGAGGAAGTCGACCTGGCGCTGCTGGTCGACGGCCTGCAGGCCGAGCGCGAGCAGGGCATCACCATCGATGTCGCCTACCGCTACTTCTCCACCGCCAAGCGCAAGTTCATCATCGCCGACACCCCGGGGCACGAGCAGTACACCCGCAACATGGCCACCGGCGCCTCGACCTGCGACCTGGCGATCATCCTGGTCGACGCCCGCTATGGCGTGCAGACCCAGACTCGCCGGCACAGCTATATCGCGTCGCTGCTGGGTATCAAGCACATCGTCGTCGCGGTCAACAAGATGGACCTCAAGGGCTTCGACGAGCAGGTCTTCGAGTCGATCAAGGCCGACTACCTGAAGTTCGCCGAGGGCATCAACCTGAAGCCTTCGAGCCTGCACTTCGTGCCGATGTCGGCGCTCAAGGGCGACAACGTGGTCAATCGCAGCGAGCGTTCGCCGTGGTACACGGGCCCGGCGCTGATGGAGATCCTCGAGACTGTCGAGGTGGCCGCTGACCGCAATGTCACCGACCTGCGTTTCCCGGTGCAGTACGTCAACCGCCCGAACCTCAACTTCCGTGGCTTCGCCGGCACCATCGCCGGTGGCGTGGTGCACAAGGGCGACGAGATCGTCGTGCTGCCGTCGGGCAAGAGCAGCCGGGTCAAGTCCATCGTCACCTATGAAGGTGAGTTGGAGAACGCCGGCCCTGGCCAGGCGGTGACCCTGACCATGGAAGACGAGATCGACATCTCCCGCGGCGACCTGCTGGTGCATGCCGACAATGTGCCGACGGTCACCGACCAGTTCGACGCCATGCTGGTGTGGATGGCCGAGGAGCCGATGCTCCCGGGCAAGAAATACGACATCAAGCGCGCCACCAGCTATGTGCCGGGTTCGATCGCCAGCATCACCCACAAGGTCGATGTGAACACCCTGGAGCAGGGCGCGGCCAGCGCGCTGCAACTCAACGAAATCGGCCGGGTCAAGGTCGCCCTGGACAGCGCCATCGCCCTGGACGGTTACGAGAGCAACCGCACCACCGGCGCATTCATCGTCATTGACCGCCTGACCAACGGCACCGTCGGTGCCGGCATGATCATTGCCCCGCCGGTTCTGCCGCACGGTGGCACTGGCCAACACGGCAAGTTGGCTCATGTGTCCACCGAAGAGCGCGCCCTGCGCTTCGGCCAGCAGCCGGCCACCGTGCTGTTCAGCGGCCTGTCGGGCGCCGGCAAGAGCACCCTGGCCTACGCCGTGGAGCGCAAGCTGTTCGACATGGGCCGTGCGGTGTACGTGCTCGATGGCCAGAACCTGCGCCACGACCTGAACAAGGGCCTGCCGCAGGACCGCGCTGGGCGCACCGAGAACTGGCGCCGCGCCGCCCATGTGGCGCGCCAGTTCAACGAAGCCGGTCTGCTGACACTGGCCGCGTTCGTCGCGCCGGACGCCGAAGGCCGCGAGCAGGCAAGGGCGCTGATCGGCAAGGAGCGCCTGGTGACCGTGTACGTCCAGGCTTCGCCGCTGGTGTGCCGCGAGCGTGACCCGCAGGGCCTGTATGCCGCCGGTGGCGACAACATCCCGGGCGAGAGCTTCCCGTTCGATGTGCCGCTGGATGCGGACCTGGTGATTGACACCCAGTCGGTCAGCGTCGATGAAGGCGTGAAGCTGGTGCTGGATGTGCTGCGTCAGCGTGGGGCGATCTGATTGATTGCCTGACGTGAAAAACCCCGCTTCGGCGGGGTTTTTCATTTAGGGCTGCTTTGCAGCCCATCGCTGGCAAGCCAGCTCCCACAGGATGGCGCAGGGTTTCAGGTCAGCGCGGTCGGTGTGGGAGCAACTGTCTTGAGGGGATTTTTTTAGAACGATCCTTTCAGACATAGCTTCGCCAGCGACACCCTGCAGATGGAGTCGCTGGCGAAGCCCCGCTATCGGCAATACCCCCGAGAGATCAGGCTGCGGGCGCCTGGGTTTTATGGTCCTTCCATGGCGTACCGTCCCTCAGCATGGCATTCAGCCGCACCAGCAACACGCGCATGCAAGCCACCACGGCTACTTTGGGGCGCTTACCACGCGCTACCAGTGCGTCATACCGGGTCTTGAACTCAGGGACGTGCCTGATCATCACCCAAGCCGCCATGTAGATAACGCCACGAACTTTGTAGCGCCCGCCCTCGATCTTGCGTGGGCCGCTCTTGCTCCCACTGTCCTTGTTATAGGGCGCCAGCCCCACCAGGGCGGTGATCTTCCGTCCGCTCAGCGTGCCCAGTTCGGGCAAATAGGCCATCAGCTTGGCAGTCGTAATCAGGCCTACGCCTTTGACTGATGCCAAGTGCTTGGCTTTCTCGCTGTTCAGCACCTTTGAGGCCTGCGCAAGGTGTTTATCCAATGCCTTGATCTGAGCGTTGAGAGACGCAATGTGCTCAGTGAAGAAGGTGATTGCTACAGGGGAAGTCGCTTGCTTGATTCGACGCCTGTCATCGTCGCGATGCTCAACGATCTGATCCCGTAGCTTGACCAGCTCGCTCAGCTCATCACGTGCCTGACTGGGCTCGATCTTTGAGGGAGATGCAAGATGCTGGGCGAACTTGGCCAGCATCAAGGCATCGATCCTGTCGGTTTTGGCCAGTTGACCAATTGCTTGGGCATAGTCATGAGAGCGTTTGGGGTTGACGCGAACGACATCCAAATCAGCGATGCGTAACGCCTTGAAAACCGCTTTCTCATAGCCCCCCGTAGCCTCGAGCACGATCCGCTCGACCTCAAGCTCGTTCAAGCAGGCAATCAGCTGGGCAATCCCCTCAGGGTCATTCCTCAGCTGGAATGGCTTGGAAAGTTCAGGCCAGAACCCCACGTCCAGGGTCGCCTTCGAAACATCGATACCAACGAAACAGGAAATCATGGCCAAGCCCTCTTACACTGGGAAGTGAGAGCGCTCTGACCTATCCCACGCTTGTGATTTCGAGCTCGCACCTCATCCAACTGTTCGGGCTTCAGGTCAGAGTGAGGGGTGGATGGCGACTATGCTCCCACACGTGCTCTAGGGCACCGCCGGCTTGCAGTCTGCCATCCACCGCTCTCACCCCTTCAGTCTAAGAGCCTTTCAAGACACAAGCCGGCTTGTCGTGGCGACGAACCGCGGCGATGGGCCCCAGGGCGGCCCTAGATATGCGTTTCGGAAACGGGAATCACCCGCCGTTCTTTCACCGCCTTGTACGAAAAGCTCGAATAGATCTCCTTCACCCCCGGCAACCGCTGCAGCACCTCGCGGGTGAATTCGCCAAACGATTCCAGGTCCCGCGCCAGGATCTCCAGCAAAAAATCATAGCGTCCGGAGATATTGTGGCAGGCGACGATCTCGGGGATCTCCATCAGCCGCTTCTCGAACGCCAGGGCCATTTCCTTGGTGTGCGAGTCCATCATTATGCTGACGAACGCGGTCACCCCGAAGCCCAGCGACTTGGGCGAAAGAATGGCCTGGTAGCCGGTGATGTAGCCGTTGTCCTCGAGCAACTTGACCCGCCGCCAGCAGGGCGAGGTGGTCAGGGCGACCTGGTCGGCGAGTTCGGAAACGGTGAGGCGGGCGTTGTCCTGCAGGGCAGCGAGCAGGGCGCGGTCGGTACGGTCGAGCGCTGAAGGCATATCTTGCCCTCCATCTTCAATTTTTGTTGTTTTTCTTTCAAAACATGCCCGATTGCGTGGGCAAGTTTGGAAAAAGCGCGGCAGCTTGGTGGCATAAGCTTATAACAAACCACAAGAGACTGTTGCCATGCGCGACTCCAACACCAATACCGGTTTCTCCACGCGGGCCATTCACCATGGCTATGATCCGCTGTCCCACGGCGGCGCCCTGGTACCGCCGGTCTACCAGACCGCCACCTACGCTTTCCCGACTGTCGAGTACGGTGCCGCCTGCTTCGCCGGCGAAGAGCCGGGGCACTTCTACAGCCGTATTTCCAACCCGACGCTGGCCCTGCTGGAGCAACGCATGGCGTCGCTCGAAGGCGGCGAGGCCGGGCTGGCGCTGGCCTCCGGGATGGGCGCCATCACCGCCACGCTATGGACTCTGCTACGCCCGGGTGACGAGCTGATCGTCGGCAGCACCCTGTATGGCTGCACCTTCGCCTACTTGCACCACGGCATCGGCGAGTTTGGCGTGAAGATCCGCCATGTCGACCTCAACGATATCCCGGCACTCAAGGCCGCGATCACCGCGAAGACGCGGATGATCTACTTCGAGTCGCCGGCCAACCCCAACATGCAGCTGGTGGATATCGCCGCGGTGGTCGAGGCTGCACAGGGCCATGACCTGAGCATCGTGGTCGACAACACCTACTGCACGCCCTACCTGCAGCGCCCTCTGGAACTGGGCGTCGACCTGGTGGTGCACTCGGCTACCAAATACCTGTCCGGGCATGGTGATATCACCGCCGGCCTGGTGGTGGGGCGCAAGGCGCTGATCGACCGCATCCGCCTGGAAGGGCTCAAGGACATGACCGGCGCCGTGCTCTCGCCCCACGATGCCTCGCTGTTGATGCGCGGCATCAAGACCCTGGCCCTGCGCATGGACCGTCACTGCGCCAATGCCCAGCAGGTGGCCGAGTTCCTGGCGCAGCAGCCGCAGGTCGAGTTGCTGCATTACCCAGGCTTGCCATCCTTCCCGCAGTACGCGCTGGCCCAGCGGCAGATGCGCCTGCCGGGCGGGATGATTGCCTTCGAGCTGAAGGGCGGGATCGAAGCCGGGCGCCGTTTCATGAACGCCCTGCAGCTGTTCAGCCGCGCGGTGAGCCTGGGCGATGCCGAGTCGTTGGCCCAGCACCCGGCGAGCATGACCCATTCCAGCTATACCCAACAGCAGCGTGCCGAGCATGGCATCTCGGAAGGGCTGGTGCGCTTGTCGGTGGGGCTGGAAGACATCGATGACCTGCATGCCGACATTGCCCAGGCCCTGAAGGCCTGTGCCTGAACCGCCACGGACGAGGCCTGCGCGATGGTAGCGATGATGAACCCGAACGAGCCGTTGACGGCCCTTGATGCCGCCCTGGACAGCGACCCAGCGGAAACCGCCGAGTGGTGCGAGGCGCTGGCCTCGACCCTGGCCCACTGCGGCCCGGCGCGGGCCCGCTACCTGCTGCAGCGCCTGCAGGCCCATGCCCTCGAGCTGGGCCTGGAGCGCGAGGCCCAGGCCTTCTCGGCCTACCGCAATACCGTGCCGGTGGAGCAGCAGGGCGCCTACCCCGGGGATCTGGACCTGGACGAGCGCATCACCAGCATCCTGCGCTGGAATGCGCTGGCCATGGTGGTGCGCGCCAACCATGCCTACGGCGAGCTCGGCGGGCATATCGCCAGCTACGCTTCGGCGGCGGAGATCTTCGAAGTCGGTTTCCAGCATTTTTTCCGCGGCGAGGGCGGTGGTGAGCGGCGCAGTGGCGACCTGGTGTTCTTCCAGCCGCACTCGGCGCCGGGCATCTATGCCCGCGCCTTCCTCGAAGGGCGCCTGAGCGAGGAGCAGTTGGCCAACTATCGCCAGGAGGTCGCCGGCAACGGGCTGTGTTCCTACCCACACCCATGGCTGATGCCCGACTTCTGGCAGTTCCCGACCGGCTCGATGGGCATCGGCCCGCTCAACGCGATCTACCAGGCGCGTTTCATGCGCTACCTGCAGCATCGCGGGTTGCTCGACACCTCTGCCCGGCATGTCTGGGGCGTGTTCGGCGATGGCGAGATGGACGAGCCGGAGTCGACCGCCGGCCTGACCCTGGCCGCCCGTGAAGGCCTGGACAACCTGACCTTCATCGTCAACTGCAACCTGCAGCGCCTGGACGGCCCGGTACGCGGCAATGGCCAGATCATCCAGGAACTCGAAGCGTTGTTCAGTGGCGCCGGCTGGAACGTGATCAAGGTGTTGTGGGGCTCGGAGTGGGACGCACTGTTCGCCCGCGATCATGAACATGCGCTGCTGCGTCAGTTGGCGGCGACACCCGACGGGCAGTTCCAGACCCTCGGCGCCAAGGACGGCAGCTACAACCTCGAACACTTCTTCAAGCAGAACCCGGCTTTGCAGCGCCTTGTAGCGCATATGAGTGCCGAAGAGATCAACGCCCTCAAGCGCGGTGGTCATGATTTTCGCAAGCTGCATGCCGCCTATGCCGCCGCCAGGGCGTGCAAGGGCCGGCCGACGGTGATCCTGGCCAAGACCAAGAAAGGCTATGGCATGAGCAGTGCCGGCGAGTCGCGGATGACCGCGCACCAGGCCAAGAAACTCGATGTGCAGGCGCTGCTGGCCTTCCGCGATCGTTTCCATTTGCCGTTGTCGGATGAGGCGGTGGAGCAACTGCGTTTCTATCGCCCGGCCGAGGACAGTCCAGAGATGGTCTATCTGCGCCAGCGCCGCCAGACACTGGGTGGGCCGTTGCCGCTGCGCCGCAACGACTGCGCCACCTTGCCCGTGCCGGAACTGGAGGCGTTCGGCGGTTTCGCCCTGCACGCCGAGGGCAAGGAGATGTCCACCACCATGGCCGCCGTGCGCTTGCTGGGCAACTGGCTGAAGGCGCCTGGGTTGGGGCCGCGGGTGGTGCCGATCGTCGCCGACGAGGCGCGCACCTTCGGCATGGCCAGCCTGTTCCGCCAGATCGGCATCTATTCGCCCCACGGGCAACGCTACGAACCGGAGGACGCGGGCTCGCTGCTGGTCTACAAGGAGGCGCGGGATGGCCAATTGCTGGAGGAGGGCATCACCGAGGCCGGGGCGATCTCCTCATGGGTCGCGGCAGCCACCGCCTACGCGGTGCATGGCGAGCCGATGCTGCCGGTGTACATCTATTACTCGATGTTCGGCTTCCAGCGGGTCGGCGACCTGATCTGGGCCGCCGCCGACCAGCGCGCCCGAGGCCTGTTGCTGGGTGCTACCGCGGGGCGCACCACGCTGGGTGGCGAGGGGCTTCAGCACCAGGACGGATCGAGCCTGGTCATGGCCGCGACGGTGCCCAACTGCCGGGCC
Source organism: Pseudomonas sp. TE6288 (assembly GCF_054062095.1). NCBI lineage: Bacteria > Pseudomonadati > Pseudomonadota > Gammaproteobacteria > Pseudomonadales > Pseudomonadaceae > Pseudomonas > Pseudomonas sp. TE6288. The sequence goes on along the minus strand of NZ_JBSSEW010000012.1, from coordinate 47,196 downwards.
TGGGACCCATGCTTTGCCGGCGAGCTGGCGGTGATCCTCGACCATGCCGCGCGACGCATGCTGGTGGAGCAGCAGGACGAGTTCCACTATGTGGCGGTGATGAATGAAAACTACCCGCAACTGTCGTTGCCCGAAGACATGCACGACGATGTACTGCGGGGCATGTACCGGTTTGCCCGGCATTCCTCGGCCGCTCCCCGTGGCCAGGTGCGCTTGTTGGGTTCGGGCACCATCCTGCGCGAGGTGATCGCTGCCGGTGAGTTGCTGGCCAGTGACTGGCAGGTCGACAGCGAGGTGTTCAGCGTCACCAGCTTCAGCGAACTGGCGCGTGGGGCCAGGGATGCGCAACGCCTGGCAATAGCCGGGGAGCAGGTGAATTGCCATGTGCGTCGTTGCCTACCCGGCGACGCCCCGGTGATCGCGGCCAGCGACTATGTGCGTGCCTGGCCGCAGTTGATCGCCGAGTATGTGCAGGCGCCCTATACCACTCTGGGCACCGATGGTTTCGGGCGCAGCGATACCCGCCAGCAGTTGCGACGGTTTTTCGAGGTGGACCGGTATGCCGTAGTGCTGGCAGCGTTGTACGGGCTGGTATGTCAGGGCGTGATGCCGGCGGATGTGCTGGGGCAGGCGCGGGCGCTTTATGGCATCGGCGAGGAGGGGGCGGCCTGGTATCGCTGACGAGGTCTGGGCCGGCTTAATCGCGGGGCAAGCCCGCTCCCACGCAGATCCCGTTTGCGACTTCCCACAAAAAAGGCCTCTTGCGAGGCCTTTTTCATGTCATCGATTCAGCGCTTGAGCCCGTAGCTCTCATCGAGCATGCCCGGCGAGTTCGGGGACTTCGGTGCGTAGTCGCGTGGTACTTCTGCGGTATCCTTCGGCGGCGTCAGGCGATCACGTGGGCCTTGCGCGGCTTCGGAGTGCAGCGCGGCCAGCAGGCGTTGGCGGGTCAGCTCGTCCAGGGCCAGGCGGTTGGCGCCCTCGGCCAGGTGATCCTGCACGTCCTGGTAGCTCTGGGTCAGTTTCTTGACCAGCGATGCGGTGCTGTTGAAGTGGGTCACCACTTCGTTCTGGTAATTGTCGAAGCGCTGCTGGATGTCATCCAGCTGGCGTTGGGTATTGCTCGGTGCCGCGTTGGGCAGCAGGCGGGCCAGCGCGAAACCGACGACGACACCGACAACCAGGGCCAGGGTCGGCAGCAACCAAACAAGGAGCGAGTGTTCCACGAGTCCTTCCTCTATAAACGGCTTTGCTTTACGTTAACGGCTCAGACCTGCGCTGTATACCGCGAGCGATCGCAAATCAGAACAGAATTCCTTTGCTAGACGAGTCGACCCTTCACGAGGTCACGGAGTAGTACCTTGCTTATCCGCGAAACCCCCTTGTTCATCGATGGCCCGATCGGCCAGCTTGAGGCGTTGTACCTGGACGTGGCCGATGCCCGTGGCGCGGTGCTGATCTGCCACCCCAACCCGGTCCAGGGCGGCACCATGCTCAACAAGGTGGTCTCGACCCTGCAGCGTACCGCCCGTGATGCAGGTTACGTCACCTTGCGCTTCAACTACCGCGGCGTTGGCCAGAGCGCCGGCAGCCACGACATGGGCGCTGGCGAGGTGGCGGATGCCGAGGCTGCCGCAGCCTGGCTGCGCCAGCAGCATCCTGAGCTGCCCTTGGTGCTGATGGGCTTCTCCTTCGGCGGCTTCGTTGCCGCCAGCCTGGCCGGTCGCCTGGAGGCGGCGGGTGTCGAGCTGCAACAGCTGTTCATGATCGCCCCGGCGGTGATGCGTCTGAACGCGCAGTTCCCGCTGCCCGAGCGCGTTGCGCTGACCGTCGTGCAGCCGGACACCGACGAGGTGGTCGATCCGCAACTGGTCTACGATTGGTCCGCCGCCCTGTCGCGCCCCCACGAGCTGCTGAAAGTGGCAGAATGCGGACACTTTTTCCATGGCAAGCTGACCGATCTGAAGGATCTGCTGCTGCCGCGCCTTTCGAACTGAGCCAAGCCTGAAATAAGCGAACCCCCATGACCACGCGCATCCTCACCGGTATCACCACCACCGGCACCCCGCACCTGGGCAACTACGCCGGCGCCATCCGCCCGGCCATCCTCGCCAGCCAGCAGCCCGGTGCCGACTCGTTCTACTTCCTGGCCGACTACCATGCCCTGATCAAGTGCGACGACCCGCAGCGCATCCAGCGTTCGCGCCTGGAGATCGCCGCCACCTGGCTGGCCGGTGGCCTGGACCCGGCCAAGGTGACCTTCTATCGCCAGTCGGACATCCCCGAGATCCCGGAGCTGACCTGGTTGCTGACCTGTGTCGCCGCCAAGGGCCTGCTCAACCGTGCCCACGCCTACAAGGCGTCGGTGGACAAGAACGTCGAGGCCGGCGAAGACCCGGACGCCGGCGTGACCATGGGCCTGTTCAGCTACCCGGTGCTGATGGCCGCCGATATCCTGATGTTCAATGCCAACAAGGTGCCGGTCGGTCGCGACCAGATCCAGCACGTGGAAATGGCCCGCGACATCGGCCAGCGCTTCAACCACCTGTTCGGCCAGGGCAAGGACTTCTTCGCCCTGCCCGAGGCGGTGATCGAGGAGAGCGTGGCCACGCTCCCAGGCCTGGACGGTCGCAAGATGTCCAAGAGCTACGACAACACCATCCCGCTGTTCACCAGCGCCAAGGACATGAAGGATGCGATCTCGCGCATCGTCACCGACTCCAAGGCCCCTGGCGAAGCCAAGGATCCGGACAATTCGCACCTGTTCACCCTGTTCCAGGCCTTCTCAACGCCGGGGCAGTGCGCCGAGTTCCGCGAAGAGCTGCTGCAGGGCCTGGGCTGGGGCGATGCCAAGCAGCGCCTGTTCCAGCTGCTCGACGGCCAGCTGGCCGAAAAGCGCGAACACTACCACCAGCTGATCTCGCGCCCGTCGGACCTCGAGGACATCCTCCTGGCTGGTGCCGCCAAGGCCCGCAAGATCGCCACGCCGTTCCTCGAGCAATTGCGCGAGGCAGTTGGCCTGCGCTCGTTCCGCACCACCGTGCAGGCCAGCACCGAGGTGAAGAAGAAGGCCGCCAAGAGCGCCCGCTTCGTCAGCTTCCGTGACGAGGATGGCAGCTTCCGCTTCCGCCTGCTGGCCGCCGATGGCGAGCAATTGCTGCTGTCGCGCAGCTTCGCCGATGGCAAGAGTGCGGGGGCGGTGAGCAAGCAACTGCAACAGGGCGGCGAGGCCGACGTGCGTGTCGAGGGCCTGGGCTTCTCGCTCTGGCTAAATGGTGAGCAAGTTGCCGACGGGCCGCAGTTCGAGGCCGCCGAGGCCCGTGACGCGGCCATCACCAGCCTGCGCGAGGCCCTGGCGCCACAGGCGGACTGAGTCACTTTGACGCAAGTCTGATTGCCATTAAGCGGGCCGGTCGCTACAGTGACGGCCCGTTTTTTGTTGCCTCGCTAACGAAATCATGACGCCCCTAGAACGATACCAAGCCGATCTGAAACGCCCCGACTTCTTCCATGACGCGGCGCAGGAAACTGCGGTGCGTCACCTGCAGCGCCTGTACGACGACCTGGTGCAGGCGCAGAACAACAAGCCGGGGGTGTTCGGCAAACTGTTCGGCAAGAAGGAGCAGACGCCGGTCAAGGGCCTGTACTTCTGGGGCGGCGTGGGCCGGGGCAAGACCTACCTGGTCGACACCTTCTATGAAGCGCTGCCGTTCAAGCAGAAGATGCGCACGCACTTCCACCGCTTCATGAAGCGCGTCCATGAGGAGATGAAGACCCTCAAGGGCGAGAAGAACCCGCTGACCATCATCGCCAAGCGCTTCAGTGACGAAGCCAAGGTGATCTGCTTCGACGAGTTCTTCGTCTCCGATATCACCGATGCCATGATCCTCGGCACCCTGATGGAAGAGCTGTTCAAGAACGGCGTGTCGCTGGTGGCCACTTCCAACATCGTCCCGGACGGCCTGTACAAGGATGGCCTGCAGCGCGCGCGCTTCCTGCCGGCGATCGCCATGATCAAGCAGTACACCGATGTGGTGAACGTCGACAGCGGCGTGGACTATCGCCTGCGTCACCTGGAGCAGGCCGAGCTGTTCCACTTCCCGCTCGACGCTGCGGCGCATGAAAGCCTGCGCGCCAGCTTCAAGGCGTTGACCCCAGAGTGCACCCAGGCCGTCGAGAACGACGTGCTGATGATCGAGAACCGCGAGATCCATGCCTTGCGCACCTGCGACGACGTCGCCTGGTTCGATTTCCGTGCCCTGTGCGACGGGCCGCGCAGCCAGAACGACTACATCGAACTGGGCAAGATCTTCCATGCCGTGCTGCTGAGCAATGTCGAGCAGATGGGCGTGACCACCGATGACATCGCCCGGCGCTTCATCAACATGGTCGACGAGTTCTACGACCGCAACGTGAAGCTGATCATCTCGGCCGAGGTAGAGCTCAAGGACCTGTATACCGGCGGGCGCCTGAGTTTCGAGTTCCAGCGTACGCTCAGCCGTCTGCTGGAGATGCAGTCCCACGAGTTCCTGTCGCGGGCGCACAAGCCTTAAGGGCTGATGAAACGGGGCCGCTTCGCGCCCCATCGCCGGCAAGCCGGCTCCCACAAGTTACGTACTGATCTTGTGGGAGCCGGCTTACCGGCGATGGGGCGCGAAGCGGCCCTTGTCGTATTCAGGCCTCCTGCATGAACTGCTGCCGATACTGGTTCGGCGACAACTCCGTGTGCTGGCGGAACAGCCGGGCGAAGAAACTCGCGTCGTCGTAGCCCACCTCGTAGCTGATCGTCTTGATGCTCTTGCGCGTGCTCGACAGCAGGCCCTTGGCGGTCTCGATGCGCAGGCGCTGCAGGTAGTGCAGGGGCTTGTCGCCGGTGGCACTCTGGAAGCGGCGCATGAAATTGCGGATGCTCATGCCGTGGTTGCGCGCCACATCCTCGAAGCGGAACTTGTCGGCGAAGTGCTCTTCGAGCCAGTGCTGGATCTGCAGGATGATCAGGTCCTGGTGCAGCTTCTGGCCGCCGAAGCCCATGCGCCCCGGGGTATAGCTGCGCTGCACCTCGTAGAGGATGTCGCGGGCCACCGCGCGGGCCACGTTGGCGCCACAGAAGCGTTCGATCAGGTAGATGTACAGGTCGCAGGCCGAGGTGGTACCACCGGCGCAGTAGAGATTGTCGGCGTCGGTCAGGTGCTTGTCCTGGTTCAGGCGGATCTTCGGGAAGCGCTCGGCGAAGCTGCTGAAGAAGCGCCAGTAGGTGGTCGCCTCCTTGCCGTCGAGCAGCCCCGACTCGGCCAGCCAGAACACGCCGCTGGCCTCGGCGCACAGCACCGCGCCACGGGCATGCTGCTCGCGCAGCCAGGGCAGTACCTGCGGATAGCGTTGCAGCAGGTTGTCGAAGTCGTCCCAGAAGGCCGGCAGGATGATCACGTCGGCGTCGTTGAGGCCGCTGTCGACCGGCAACTGCACGTTGCTGAAGCTGTCCACGGGCAAACCGTCCGGGCTCACCAGGCCGATCTCGAACATCGGTTGCAGGCCCAGGCCCAGTTGCTTGCTGTAGCGCAGGCTGGCCAGGTGGAAGAAGTCCTTGGCCTGCATCAGTGTCGAAGCGAACACTTTATCAACGGCCAGGATGCTGACGCGCCGCAGCGACGCCGGGGGTTGGGTAAACATCATTGTCATTGTTCTTATAGGGTAGAGTGGTCAATCACCGGCTGGATCGTCTTATTTTTTGGCGATTGTGTCTACCCCACGAAAGAGCAGTGCAGCGCCTGCGTTGCATCAAGGCGCGGGGTTTGGCTGCTCCTGATGGACCGCCTCGATTGCCGCCAGCAGTTCATCGCCCAGATTCAACGCCTGGCTGTCGATATTGCTGCGCAGTTGCTCGAGGTTCGTCGCGCCGATGATGTTGCTGGTCACGAACGGCTGCCGGGTCACGAACGCCAGCGCCATCTGCGCCGGGTCCAGCCCGTGTTCGCGGGCCAACTGCACATAGCGGCCGCAGGCGGCCACGGTCTGCGGATTGGAATAGCGGGCAAAGCGGCTGAACAGGGTCAGGCGGGCGTGTTCCGGGCGGGCGCCGTTTTCGTACTTGCCCGACAGCATGCCGAAGGCCAGCGGCGAATAGGCCAGCAAACCGCACTGCTCGCGGATTGCCACCTCTGCCAGGCCCACCTCGAAGCTGCGGTTGAGCAGGTTGTAGGGGTTCTGGATCGACACCGCGCGGGGCCAGCCGCGGGTTTCGGCCAGGTGCAGGAATTTCAGGGTGCCCCACGGGGTTTCGTTGGACAGGCCGATGTGGCGGATCTTGCCGGCGCGCACCTGTTCATCGAGCACCTCCAGGGTTTCCTCCAGCGGGGTGAAGATGTCCTGGGGCAGGTGCTGGTAGCCGAGCTTGCCGAAGAAGTTGGTGCTGCGCTCGGGCCAGTGCAACTGGTAGAGGTCGATGCGGTCGGTCTGCAGGCGCTTGAGGCTCTCGTCCAGCGCGGCGACGATGTGCTGGCGGTTGTGCTTGAGCTGGCCGTCGCGGATGTGGCTGATGCCGTTGCCGGGGCCGGCGACCTTGCTGGCAAGGATCCAGTCGTCACGGTCGCCGTTGGCGGCGAACCAGTTGCCGATGATGCGTTCGGTGGCGGCGTAGGTCTCCGGGCGCGGTGGCACCGGGTACATCTCGGCGGTGTCGATAAAGTTGATGCCGCTGGCCTTGGCCAGGGCGATCTGGGCGAAGGCCTGGTCCTGGGTGTTCTGTTCGCCCCAGGTCATGGTGCCCAGGCACAGGGCACTGACATCGAGGTCGGTACGGCCGAGCTTGCGGTATTCCATCGGGAAGGTGCTCCGTGACAAAGAAGTCCATAAAAGCAGGTTGAAATTTTTCCTGCAATCTGGATAATTCTGCCCCTCTCCGTGTGGCGGAAGTGATGCACCACCATGCAGGGAACCCTTGTCGAACATTGGCGTGCCCGACCCGAGCCCCCAAAAGCGTCAGCGTTCGGCTGCGCGCTTGCCCTTGGCAAGCTGTGCACTATCCAGTAAGATTCGCCGTCTATTTTTCGCTGGGCGGCCTCTGAGGCTTTAGAGAATGAAAACTTTTACTGCTAAACCGGAAACAGTAAAGCGCGAGTGGTTCGTAGTCGACGCCGCTGGTCAGACCCTGGGTCGTCTGGCTACCGAAATCGCTAGCCGCCTGCGTGGCAAGCACAAGCCAGAATACACCCCTCACGTTGACACCGGCGACTACATCGTCGTCATCAACGCCGAGCAGATCCGTGTGACTGGTGCCAAGTCTTCCGACAAGATGTACTACTCCCACTCCGGCTTCCCGGGCGGTATCAAGGAAATCAACTTCGAGAAGTTGATCGCCAAGGCCCCTGAGCGTGTTATCGAAACCGCGGTCAAAGGCATGCTGCCGAAGAACCCGCTGGGTCGCGACATGTACCGCAAGCTGAAAGTGTACGCGGGTGCTGCTCACCCACACACTGCTCAGCAGCCTCAAGAACTGAAGATCTAACGGGATAGTTCATTATGTCGGCGACTCAAAACTACGGCACTGGCCGTCGCAAGACCGCAACCGCTCGCGTTTTCCTGCGTCCAGGTACCGGTAACATCTCCATCAACAACCGTTCTCTGGACGTGTTCTTCGGCCGCGAAACCGCTCGCATGGTTGTTCGCCAGCCGCTGGAACTGACCGAAACCGTTGAGAAGTTCGACATCTACGTCACCGTTTCCGGTGGTGGTGTCAGCGGTCAGGCCGGTGCAATCCGCCACGGCATCACCCGCGCCCTGATGGAATACGACGAAACCCTGCGTGGCGCTCTGCGTCGTGCTGGCTACGTCACCCGCGACGCTCGTGAAGTTGAGCGTAAGAAAGTGGGTCTGCGTAAAGCGCGTAAGCGTCCTCAGTACTCCAAGCGTTAATACCGCTTCGGCAGTCGAAAAAAGCCCGGTTCCTTTTTGGAACCGGGCTTTTTTTATGTCTTCAACTAACCTGTCTGCTAGTCCGTGGCCGTTTGTCGCATAGACGCAGATCAAGCAAAGCGAGGGTAGTAGCCCGACGAGCGGGTAATCACCTTGTCAGCGTGTGGATTTGTTCCTTACCATTGCGGCCAATTTTTAGTGCCACAGACGTACCTAAGTAGATGCCTGTTCAAACAGGCCAAGCAAGCTGATGGGAGAGGACTGAATGAGCAATGACGGCGTCAACGCAGGCCGGCGCCGCTTCCTCGTAGCCGCGACATCCGTGGTCGGGGCAGCGGGGGCAGTGGGGGCAGCGGTACCGTTCGTGGGGTCATGGTTTCCCAGTGCCAAGGCGAAAGCCGCAGGGGCACCGGTGAAGGTCAATATCGCCAAGGTCGAGCCCGGTCAGCAGATGGTAGCTGAATGGCGGGGGCAACCTGTATTCATCGTGCGGCGAACGGAGGAGATCCTCGGTAATCTGAAAAAGATCACCGGCGAGCTGTCCGATCCTGAATCCAAGGCGTCGGTGCAGCCGACCTACGTCGACCCGCAAGTTCGCTCGATCAAGCCCGAGATTCTCATCCTGGTAGGTCTGTGCACGCACCTGGGTTGCTCGCCAACCTTCCGTCCTGAAGTTGCCCCGGCTGACCTGGGGCCGAAGTGGGTCGGTGGCTATTTCTGCCCCTGCCACGGTTCGCACTACGACCTGGCCGGGCGCGTCTACAAATCCCAGCCGGCGCCTCTCAACCTGCCAGTGCCACCGCACTCGTACGAGTCGGACGAAATCATCGTCATCGGCGTCGATCAGGAGAACGCATGATGAGCAAGTTCATGGAGTGGATCGATGCGCGCTTCCCCGCGACGAAAATGTGGGAAGACCATCTAAGCAAGTATTACGCGCCCAAGAACTTCAACTTCCTGTACTTCTTCGGCTCCCTGGCGTTGCTAGTGCTGGTCAACCAGATCGTGACCGGCGTGTGGCTGACCATGAGTTTCACCCCCTCGGCGGAAGAGGCCTTCGCCTCGGTCGAGTACATCATGCGCGACGTCGAGTACGGCTGGATCCTGCGCTACCTGCACTCCACCGGCGCCTCGGCGTTCTTCATCGTGGTCTACCTGCACATGTTCCGCGGCTTGCTCTACGGCTCCTACCAGAAGCCGCGCGAGCTGGTCTGGCTGTTCGGCATGCTGATCTACCTGGCGCTGATGGCCGAGGCGTTCATGGGCTACCTGCTGCCCTGGGGGCAGATGTCGTACTGGGGAGCTCAGGTGATCATCTCGCTGTTCGGCGCGATCCCGGTGATCGGTGATGACCTGACCCAGTGGATCCGTGGTGACTACCTGATCTCCGGCATCACCCTGAACCGCTTCTTCGCCTTGCACGTGGTGGCCCTGCCGATCGTGATCCTGGGCCTGGTGGTGCTGCACATCCTGGCGCTGCACGAGGTGGGTTCGAACAACCCCGATGGCGTGGACATCAAGAAGAAAAAGGACGAGAACGGCATCCCGCTGGATGGCATCCCGTTCCACCCGTACTACACCGTCAAGGATATCGCTGGTGTGGTGGTGTTCCTCTTCGTGTTCTGTGCCGTGGTGTTCTTCTTCCCGGAAATGGGTGGCTACTTCCTGGAAAAACCGAACTTCGAGCAGGCCAACGCCTTCAAGACGCCTGAGCATATCGCCCCTGTCTGGTACTTCACGCCGTTCTACGCGATCCTGCGCGCGGTGCCCGACAAGCTGTTCGGGGTGATTGCCATGGGTGCGGCAATTGCGGTGCTGTTCGTGTTGCCCTGGCTTGACCGCAGCCCGGTGCGCTCGATGCGTTACAAGGGCTGGTTGAGCAAGATCTGGTTGCTGGTGTTCTGCGTGTCCTTCGTCATCCTTGGCGTGCTGGGCGTGCTGGCGCCGACCCCGGGGCGTACCTTGCTGTCGCAGGTGTGCACGGTGTTGTACTTCGCCTACTTCCTGCTGATGCCGTTCTACACAAGGCTCGAGAAGACCAAACCGGTTCCGGAAAGGGTGACTGGCTGATGAAAAAGTTTATTGCAGTATGCTTGCTGGCATTGATGCCTGGCCTTTCGTTCGCCGCCGAACACGGCCTGGAGCTGGACAAGGTCGATATCGACCTGACCGACAAGGCCGCGATGCAGGATGGCGCGCGCACCTTCGCCAACTATTGCATGGGATGCCATAGCGCCAAGTTCCAGCGATACGAGCGTGTCGCCGACGACCTGGGGATCCCCCACGAGCTGATGCTCGAAAACCTGGTGTTCACTGGCGCCAAGATCGGCGACCACATGAAGATCGGCATGCAGCCCAATGATGCCAAGACCTGGTTCGGCGCTGCGCCGCCCGACCTCACCCTGGTTGCCCGGGTGCGTGGCAACGATTGGTTGTACACCTACCTGCGCAGTTTCTATGAAGACAAGGCGCGGCCATACGGGGTAAACAATAAGGTCTTCCCCAACGTCGGCATGCCTAACGTGCTGGTTGGCCTGCAGGGCAACCAGGTGATTGGCTGCAAGCAGGTGCAGAGTGTGGTCGACGGCAAGAAGCAATATGACCCGCTGACCGGCAGCCCATTGACCCATGAAGCGTGCGACCAGCTGACCGTCGAGGAGAAATCCGGTACCCTGACGGCTGAGCAGTTCGACGAGAAGGTCAAGAACCTGGTGACCTTCCTGGCCTATTCGGCCAACCCGGTCAAACTGGAAAGCCAGCGCATCGGTACCTACGTGTTGCTGTACCTGGCTTTCTTCTTCGTGTTCGCCTACTTGCTCAAGCGCGAATACTGGAAGGACGTGCACTGATCACGCAGTAGTTTCTGGTAGTTGAACGCGCCCGGGGTGCCCCAGTCATGTCGCTGGGGCACCCCGGGCGCGTTTTCATTTGCAGTTTTTACAAGCATCCCGTGCGAGGAGGCGCTACATGGGCGCAACCAACAGGTTAGCCTGCTATTCCGACCCCGCTGACCATTACTCTCATCGGGTACGCCTGGTGCTCGCGGAGAAAGGCGTCACGGTGCAGATCATCGATGTCGACACCAACCGCCTGCCGCCGAAGCTGGTCGAAGTGAACCCTTACGGCAGCTTGCCGACCCTGGTCGATCGCGATCTGGCGCTGTACGAGTCGAGCGTGGTGATGGAGTACCTCGAGGAGCGTTACCCGCACCCGCCGCTGATGCCAGTCTATCCGGTGGCCCGCGGCAACAGTCGCCTGCTGATGCACCGCATCCAGCGCGACTGGTGCAGCCTGGCCGACACCGTGCTGGACCCGCGCAGCAGCGAGCCGGCACGTACCCAGGCGCGCAAGGAGTTGCGCGAGAGCCTGACGGGCGTGGCGCCGCTGTTCGCTGAAATGGCCTGTTTCATGAGTGAGGAGCAGAGTCTGGTCGATTGCTGTCTATTGCCCATACTCTGGCGCTTGCCGGTGATGGGTATCGAATTGCCGCGGCAGGCCAAGCCGCTGCTGGATTACATGGAGCGACAGTTCGCCCGCGAGCCTTTCCAGGCGAGCCTGTCTGCTACTGAACGTGAAATGCGCAAGGTTTAAAGAGGAGCCGTTGATGAACTCCAGTCGCCCCTATCTGGTTCGCGCGCTGTACGAGTGGATCGTCGACAACGATTGCACGCCCCATATGCTGGTCAACGCCGAGTACCCGGCCGTTCAGGTGCCCCAAGGTTTCGCCAGCGATGGCCAGATCGTCCTGAACATCTCCCCCAGTGCCGTGCGCAGTCTGCACATGGACAACGAGGCGGTGAGTTTCGAAGGACGCTTCGGTGGTGTGGCGCACACGCTGTATGTGCCCATCGGCGCCATCCTGGGGATCTACGCCCGGGAGAATGGCCAGGGTATGGTCTTCGAGCTGGAGCCGCCGCTCGCGGACGAGGATGACCTTGAGGACGACGTTGTCGAGCCGGATGACGATGGTCCGCCCGAGCCGCCGCGTCCCAGTGGTCGTCCGAGCCTGAAAGTCGTGAAGTAACAGGCAGGGACAAAAAAGGCGATCCGCAGGGATCGCCTTTTTCATGGCTGCCGCAATTACAGGTCCTTGATGCTCTGCACCTGGTCCTTGTTGATGCGGGTCGGCTTGCCGTCCAGTTGCTTGAACTCGTAGAAGCCGGAGTTGCGGTCGAAGTGCGGCGTGTCGGTGGTCTGCAGTTCGCGGCCATCGTTGAGGGTGATCACGCTCGGGGTGGAGCAGCCGGCCAGGGTGGCGAAGGTGCCGATCAGCAGGGCGGGCAGCAGCAGCTTTTTCATGGGGTACTTCCTGGATCAGAGTGAAAAAGGCGAGCGTCCCGACGCTCGCCAAGGGGTTGTCAGTCGATGTACTCGAACAGCTTGACGATCTTCTGCACGCCCGACACACCTTGCACCACATTGGTGGCAGCGTTGGCTTCCTGCTGCCTGACCAGGCCGAGCAGGTAGACGATGCCGTTTTCGGTGATCACCTTGATGCGCGAGCTGGGCACGCTCTCGTCGGTCAGCATCTGGGTCTTGATCTTGGTGGTCAGCCAGGCGTCGTTATTGCGCGCCAGGATCGACGACGGCTGAATGACTTGCAGCTCGTTGTGCACCTTCTTGACTCGCTGCACCTGGCCGGCGGTCTGCTCAGCGAGGGACTTGAGATCTGCGCGTGGTGTCTGGCCGGCAAGCAGCACAACACCGTTGTAGCTGCTGACGACGATGTGCGAGCCCTTGTCCAGCTCCGGGTTGGCCTTGGCGATGTTGACCGAGACCTTTGTCTCGATCAGCGAGTCATCGATCTTGCTGCCGATGGTGCGGGTGCCGCGGTCATCCTCGATAGGCGAGTTGCGCGCCGAGGTGAGCACGGAACTGCAGCCCGATACGCCGAGGCACAGGGTCAGGGCCATCAGGCCGATACGCTTGGAGATCATTCTTCACTCCCGAACAGTTGGCTGTCGATCAGGTCGCACAGACAGTGGATCGCCAGCAGGTGGACTTCCTGGATGCGCGCGGTGACCGTGGCGGGGACGCGGATCTCCACGTCCTCGGGCAGCAGCAGCGAGGCCATGCCGCCGCCATCGCGCCCGGTCAGGGCGACGACAATCATTTCGCGGTCATGGGCGGCCTGGATCGCCTGGATCACGTTGGCCGAATTACCGCTGGTGGAGATCGCCAGCAGCACATCGCCGGGCTGGCCCAGGGCGCGGATCTGCTTGGAGAAGACTTCGTTGTAGCTGTAGTCGTTGGCGATAGAGGTCAGGGTGGAGCTGTCGGTGGTCAGGGCGATGGCCGGCAGGCTCGGACGCTCGCGCTCGAAACGGTTGAGCAACTCCGAGGAGAAGTGCTGGGCATCGCCGGCCGAGCCGCCATTGCCGCACGCGAGCATCTTGCCGTCGTTGAGCAGGGCGTTGACCATGACCAGGCTGGCCTGCTCGATGTGGGGTGCCAGGATGTCCATTGCCTGTTGCTTGGTGTCGATGCTGGCCTGAAACAGCCGGCGAATTCGGGATTGCATGTCCATCTGGGTGACCTTAAGAGGGGCGGTGGCCTTTGCTACGCGCAACAGTGACCAGCCCGCGAAACATAGAGCTAGAAAATCGAATTGGGTTCAGCATTCGAAGGCATTTTTCAGCCATTGAAGCGGTTGCCCCGCATGCCCCCGGCCCTGCAGGGCGATAACGTCGAAGCGGCAGGGGCGGGTGGCCCAGCGGGGTTCGTGCTGCAGGAAGAGGTTGGCGGCAAGCGCCAGTCGTTGCTGCTTGCGCCCATCGATACTGGCGAGCGCTCCGCCGAACTCCGCATGCAACCGGTAGCGGACTTCGATGAATACTACTGTATCGGCATCGAGCATGACCAGATCGAGCTCGCCCCCCTTGCATCGCCAGTTGCGTTCCAGCAGCCGCAGACCTTGCCCTTGAAGGTATTCAAGGGCGTGATCTTCGGCGGCCTGGCCGGCAAGGCTGGGCGATGCGCCGGGCATCAGCGAGGGGTGTCCGGCAGGCGCTTGACCTGGCCGCCGGCGAATTCGGCCCATGGTAGCTGGCGCTCGATGCGCTGGCTGGGGTTCATGCTCAGGCTGCCGGACAGGCCTTCGACGCGGTTGTCCGGCAGCGCCTTGAGTTGGCCCAGGCGCGGTGCAAGGCTGTAGGCGTCGACGCCCATGGCGTACAGGCGGCCGAGGCTGCCGGCGGCCTGAGGCCACTGCTGTACGACTTGTTGGCGCAGGCTGTTGGTGGTGTCCAGTAGCCACGGCGTTTCGCAGAAGCGGATGCCGTTCATGTCGTTGTACTGGTTCACGTCACCGCTGGCGCTATACAGGTTGGAGGTGGCGTAGACAGGCACGTCACCGGCGTACTGGAAGTTCAGCGTGGGTTTGATCTGCTGGGCTTGCTGCGGCGTCGAGGCGAGGAAGATGAAGTCGATGTCCTGGCGGCGCGAAGGTTGCGCGGCGATGGTGCCGCCGACGGTGCTCTGCAGGCTCTTGGCGCGGCCTTCGCTCTGGCGCAGCTGGAACAGATCAGCGATCTGCTGGGCGAGGGCGACGGGCTGGGCGATGCGCTGCGCGGTAATCAGGGTGCCACCATTGCCTTCCCAGTCCTGGCGGAAGGCGGCGAGCACGCGGTCGCCCCATTCACCGCTCGGTACCAGGGCCACGGCGCGGACCATGCCGTCGGCGCGTGCGCGACGCGCGACTTCGCGAGCTTCATCTTCGGCGGCCAGGCCGAACTGGAACAGTTGTGGCGGCGCTTTCTGGCCAGCGTCGGCGTAGTTCAGGGCCAGGGTGGTGATGGGCAGTTGCGGGTAGGCGGCGAGCTTCTTGACCAGCGGCTTTTCCAGCGGGCCGACCACCAGTTGCACGCCGGTAGCCTGGGCCTGGCGGTAGAAGTCGTCGAGCGAGGTGATGCGTGAGCTGTCGAACACTTGTACTGCAGGGGCGGGCTGGCCACCTTGCTGGGCCTGGAAGTGAGCGGCCATGAAGCCGTCACGCAGGGCGCGGGCGACACCGGCCAGCGGGCCTTCCTGGGGCAGCAGCAGGGCGATCTTGGTCAGTGGCTGGCTGGCCAGCTCCTTGAGCTTGACCAGGGCTGTCGGCAATTGCTTGGCTGCCGGGTGTTCTGGATGCTGCTGGCGCCAGGTGTCGATGGCGGCCTGTTGCTGTTCCAGGGTGCCGGCGCGCTTCACGGCCAGGGCCAGGCTGGTCCAGCCGGCCAGGGTCTCGTCGGCGGCCGGCTGCTGCAGCTGTTCGGCGGGCAGCGAGGCGACCAGGGCCCAGATCGCGTCATTGTTGGTGCTGGCGGCCTGGCCGCTGAGCAGGGGTGCCAGCAGTGCGCGCTGCTGGGCGGCGGCCAGGGCCTGGCCGTCGGCTTCGAGGGTTGCGGCATGAACGCTGTAGGTGCGGGCCTGCTGCTCGGTCGGCAGTTCGCCGACGCGCTGCAGGCTCGGGTGGGCGAGGGCGGTCAGGGCGGCCTTGGGCTGGTTGCGGCTCATGGCGAGCTCGGCGGCCAGGGTGGAGGCGAACACCTGTTGGGCGGGCTTGAGCGGCTCCAGCGGGACTTGCTCGAGAATCCGCGCGGCGCGCGGGAAGTCCTTTTGCTTGTATGCCAGGTCCGCGGCGCTCAAGCGCAGCAGGGCTGCATCCTCGGCGGACTTGCTGGAGGCCGCCTTCTCGAGCAGTTGCTCGATGCTGGCGTCCGGGGTGCGTGGCAGTTCGCCCAGGCTGGATGAGGGCGAGCTGGCGCAGGCTGCCAGCAGGGCAGCGAGGCAGAGGGCTGTGAGCAGCCGCAGACAAGCGATCATGTAAAGGTCCTGTTACTCGATCAAGTTGGCCGGCAATTGTACCCAAGCGGGGGGCACGGCGCGATCTCGCCGACACTGAACCTTCACTATAGGTGGCCCGAGGTGTGCCTGGGGCGAAGTTCTTTGCGCCCTGTTACCGGTGCTCGGGCTACAATGGCGACCTTTGATCCGGAAAGCAGGTGTGCGCAGTGACTGATGTTGCAGGGGTTTCGAAATCCACGTTGGGCAAGCTTTACGTCGTTGCCACGCCCATCGGCAACCTCGATGACATGAGCGCCCGGGCACTGAAGGTGCTGGCGGATGTCAGCCTGATCGCTGCCGAGGACACCCGCCACTCGGTGCGTCTGCTGCAGCATTTCGGCATCGATACGCAACTGGCCGCCTGTCATGAGCACAACGAGCGTGACGAGGGCGGGCGCTTCATCACCCGCCTGCTGGCCGGCGACGATGTGGCGCTGGTGTCCGATGCCGGCACGCCGTTGATTTCCGATCCGGGCTATCACCTGGTGCGCCAGGCGCGTGCTGCGGGCGTGCAGGTGGTGCCGGTGCCGGGTGCCTGTGCGTTGATCGCCGCGCTGTCGGCGGCGGGGTTGCCGTCGGACCGCTTCATCTTCGAAGGTTTCCTGCCGGCCAAGGCCGCCGGGCGGCGTGCGCGTCTGGAGCAGGTCAAGGAAGAGCCGCGCACGCTGATCTTCTACGAGGCGCCACACCGGATCCTCGAGTGCCTGGAGGACATGGAAGCGGTGTTCGGTGGCGAGCGTCCGGCGCTGCTGGCGCGCGAGATCACCAAGACCTTCGAGACCCTCAAAGGCTTGCCGTTGGCCGAGTTGCGCGCATTCGTACAGGGTGACAGCAATCAGCAGCGTGGCGAGTGCGTGGTGCTGGTGGCCGGTTGGAGCGCGCCGGAGGGCGAGCAGGCGATCAGTGCCGAGGCGCAGCGAGTGCTGGATCTGCTGCTGGCCGAGCTACCGCTGAAGAAAGCAGCGGCGCTGGCGGCCGAGATCACCGGGGTGCGCAAGAACCTGCTCTACCAGTTGGCCCTGGAAAAGCAGAAAGCCCATTAGTGGCATAATGGTATTAATGGTCGCGCCGCTTGTTCTTGAGCGCGGCTACCGGTAACCTTGGCGGCGGAGAGTCGATCGGACAGTCGCTGCCGTCTTTTGTTCCGCAAAAGGCGGGGGAGGAAAGTCCGGGCTCCATAGGGCAGAGTGCCAGGTAACGCCTGGGAGGCGCGAGCCTACGGAAAGTGCCACAGAAAACAACCGCCTAAGCACTTCGGTGCCGGTAAGGGTGAAAAGGTGCGGTAAGAGCGCACCGCACGGCTGGCAACAGTCCGTGGCTAGGTAAACCCCACTCGGAGCAAGACCAAATAGGGTTCCATACGGCGTGGCCCGCGTCGGAACCGGGTAGGTTGCTAGAGGCGTCCAGTGATGGCCGTCGTAGAGGAATGACTGTCCTCGACAAAACCCGGCTTACAGATCGACTCTCCACCTCTTCCCTTCCTGCTTGAATCGATAGCAGATGCGTCCTGGTAATACCGAAAAAATCTTACTCTTAATAAATTACTTTAACTTCTCACTCTATCCGCTTGAGTGTGTTTGATTTTTTCCGTCAGTTTTTCCCTCCTGTAATCCTTCCGCCTTCCTTTGTTGCGCTAAATCGCCGTCCTGTAAGGGATTTCCTTATGAACGTGCCTTGACGGTGTGGCGGGCGGATTCCTATAGTGTGCGCAAGTGGCAGAAAGTGGGATGAAGTGGGTTTTCTGACACAAAAAAGCTAACATTGTGGGGAATCGCAGCCGTGTTCCGCGGAGCCAACGCCGTCAGCCTCGATGCAAAGGGCCGTCTCGCCATGCCGAGCCGGTACCGTGACGAGCTCGATTCGCGTTGCAATGGTCAGCTGATCGTGACCATCGACGCCGTTGACCCCTGCTTGTGTGTTTACCCCCTCGATGAGTGGGAACAGATAGAAGCCAAGTTGCGTGCCTTGCCGTCGTTGCGTGAGGAAAACCGTCGCCTGCAGCGTTTGCTGATCGGCAATGCGGTGGACCTGGAGCTCGATGGCAGTGGGCGTTTCCTGGTACCGCCCCGCCTGCGTGAGTACGCCAAGTTGGACAAGAAGGCGATGCTGGTGGGGCAGCTGAACAAATTCCAGCTGTGGGATGAGGATGCCTGGAACGCGGTTTCGGCAGCCGACCTTGCAGCTATTCAACAACCGGGCGCCATGCCCGATGATTTGCGTGACCTGATCCTGTGACCATAGATAGCGGCTTCAACCACATCACCGTCCTCCTCGACGAAGCCGTCGAGGCATTGGCCCTGCGCGCCGACGGTTGCTATCTGGACGGCACCTTCGGGCGTGGCGGCCACAGCCGCCTGATCCTCAGCAAGCTCGGGCCGCAGGGGCGGTTGCTGGGGTTCGACAAGGATCCACAGGCGATTGCCACCGGGCAAGCGCTGGCGGCCGAAGACGGCCGCTTTGTCATTGTGCAGCGCAGCTTTGCCGAGCTCGGCGACGAAGTGCGCGCCCGCGGCCTGGATGGCAAGGTCAGCGGCATTCTGCTCGACTTGGGCGTATCCTCGCCGCAACTGGACGACCCCGAGCGCGGCTTCAGCTTCCTTAACGACGGTCCGCTGGACATGCGCATGAACCCGGGCCAGGGCATCAGTGCCGCCGAGTTCGTCGCCACCGCGCCCGTCGAAGAAATTGCCCGCGTGTTCAAGGAGTACGGCGAGGAGCGCTTCGCCGGTCGCATGGCGCGCGCCGTGGTCGAGCGCCGCGAGAAGCAGCCGTTCACCCGTACCGCCGACCTGGCGGAAGTGCTCAAGGTCGCCAACCCGGCCTGGGAAAAGGGCAAGAACCCTGCGACCCGTGCTTTCCAGGGCCTGCGTATCCATGTCAACAACGAGCTTGGCGACCTCGAGGCCGGCCTTGACGCCGCGCTCGACGCCCTTGAAGTGGGTGGCCGCCTGGCAGTGATCAGCTTCCACTCGTTGGAAGACCGTATCGTCAAACTGTTTATGCGCAAGCTGGTCAAGGGCGAGGCAGACAACCTGCCGCGCAACCTGCCGGTTCAGCACAAGGCCTTCGAGCCGAAGATCAAATTGATCGGCAAGGCGCAGTTCGCCTCCGAAGCCGAACTCAAGGCCAACCCGCGGTCGCGCAGCGCCGTGATGCGGGTAGCGGA
The DNA here is from genome assembly GCF_054062095.1 of Pseudomonas sp. TE6288. Classification (NCBI taxonomy): domain Bacteria; kingdom Pseudomonadati; phylum Pseudomonadota; class Gammaproteobacteria; order Pseudomonadales; family Pseudomonadaceae; genus Pseudomonas; species Pseudomonas sp. TE6288. Next base: position 28,295 of record NZ_JBSSEW010000012.1, on the reverse strand, counting down.
GAAGTTGCGGTGAGCAGGCTGTTTGCCAAGCCGCTGCCAGGCGGAAGCTTTTTGATGCTTCTGCTGTTCGTCGCCGTCCTGATTTCGGCGATCGCCGTTTCCTACAGCGCCCACTGGAACCGTCAGTTGCTCAATACCCTGTACGGTGAACTGAACGAGCGCGACAAGGCCCAGGCCGAGTGGGGGCGGTTGATCCTCGAGCAAAGCACCTGGACGGCCTCCAGTCGCATCGAGAGCCTGGCCTCGGAGCAGCTCAGGATGCGCGTGCCCGCTGCTGACGAAGTGCGGATGGTGGCGCCATGATGAAGCTCGAAGGCGCACTCTACCCCTGGCGCTTCCGGGTGGTGATCGGTTTGCTGGCGCTGATGGTCGGTGCCATCTGCTGGCGCATCATCGACCTGCAGGTCGTCGACCGCGACTTCCTCAAGGGGCAGGGCGATGCCCGCAGCCTGCGCCATATTCCCATCCCCGCGCACCGTGGCCTGATCACCGATCGCAACGGTGAGCCGCTGGCTGTCAGTACGCCCGTCACCACCTTGTGGGCCAACCCCAAGGAAATGCAGGCGGCCAAGGATCGCTGGCCGCAGCTGGCCGCCGCACTTGGGCAGAACCCACAGCAGTTGAGCGAGCGTCTTACCCAGCAGGCCAACAAGGAATTCATCTACCTGGTCCGTGGCCTGACCCCGGAGCAGGGCCAGCACGTGCTCGACTTGAAGGTTCCGGGCGTCTACGGCCTCGAAGAGTTCCGCCGCTTCTATCCGGCTGGCGACGTCACCGCGCACATGGTCGGTTTCACCGACCTGGATGACCATGGTCGTGAAGGCGTCGAGCTCGCCTACGACGAATGGCTCGCCGGGGTGCCCGGCAAGCGGCAGGTGATCAAGGACCGGCGTGGCCGGCTGATCAAGGACATCCAGGTAACCAAGAACGCCAAGGCCGGCAAGACCTTGGCGTTGTCGATAGACCTGCGCCTGCAGTACCTGGCCACCCGCGAGCTGCGTAACGCCATCGCCGAACAGGAAGCCAAGGCTGGCAGCCTGGTGATCATGGACGTCAAGACCGGCGAGGTCCTGGCGATGGTCAACCAGCCGACCTACAACCCGAACAACCGCCGCAGCATGTTCCCGGCGGCGATGCGCAACCGGGCGATCATCGATGTGTTCGAACCAGGCTCCACGGTCAAGCCGATTTCGATGAGCGCCGCGCTTGAAAGCGGGCGCTGGAAGCCGACCGACAAGGTCGAGGTGTATCCCTTCACCCTGCAGATCGGCCGCTACACCATCAAGGACGTATCGCGTGGTGGTGGGCCGATCCTCGACCTGACCGGCATCCTGATCAACTCCTCCAACGTCGGCATGAGCAAGATCGCTTTCGATATTGGTGGCGAGGCCATCTACCGGGTCATGTCCCAGGTGGGCCTGGGCCAATACACCGGGCTCGGTTTCCCGGGTGAGCGCGTGGGCAACCTGCCGAATCACCGCGACTGGCGCAAGGCCGAAACCGCGACGCTTTCCTATGGCTATGGCGTATCGGTGACCGCGCTGCAACTGGTGCATGCCTACGCGGCATTGGCCAACGACGGCAAGATGGTGCCGCTGTCCATTCTCAAGGTCGACAAGGCCCCGGAGGCCGTGCAGGCGATCCCGAAGGAAACCGCCGAAACCGTGCAGGCCATGCTCCAGCAGGTGATCGAAGCACCGCGTGGCGTGTTCCGTGCCCAGGTGCCGTTCTACCACGTGGGCGGCAAGTCGGGTACCGCGCGTAAAGCCACCGTCGGCTCCAAGGGCTACACCGAGAACGCCTACCGTTCGCTGTTCGCCGGCTTCGGCCCGATGAGCGACCCGCGCTACGCCATCGTCGTGGTCATCGATGAGCCGAGCAAGGGTGGCTACTTCGGCGGCCTGGTCTCGGCGCCCGTATTCAGCAAAGTGATGTCAGGCACCCTGCGCCTGATGAATGTACCGCCGGACAACCTGCCGCCGCCTTCGACGCAGCAAGCCAGCGCAGTACCCGCCAAGGGAGGGCGAGGTTGATGACGATGCCATTGAGCAAACTGTTCGCCCATGCCAGCCGCGATCCGCTGATCCGCGAGCTGACCTTGGACAGCCGCCAGGTGCGCCAGGGTGATCTGTTCCTCGCCGTGCCGGGTGCCAAGGTCGACGGCCGTGAGCATATTGCCGACGCACTGGCCCGTGGTGCCGCTGCCGTCGCCTATGAAGAGCAGGGTACCTGCGTGTTGCCGATTACTGACGCGCCGCTGATTCCGGTCAAGGGGCTGATCGGCCAGCTGTCGCAGATCGCCGGGCGCTTCTATGGCGAACCCAGCCGCCAATTGAACCTGGTGGGGGTCACCGGTACCAACGGCAAGACCAGCGTCACCCAGCTGGTGGCCCAGGCGCTCGATGCCCTTGGCCAGCGTTGCGGGCTGATCGGGACCCTTGGCACCGGCTTTTACGGTGAGTTGCAGAGCGGCCGCCTGACCACGCCGGACCCTATCGCCGTGCAGTCGACCCTCAACGACCTGAAAAAAGCGGGTGCCAGGGCGGTGGCCATGGAAGTGTCCTCTCACGCTCTCGAGCAAGGGCGGGTCGCTGCGCTGGAGTTCGATATCGCGGTGATGACCAACCTGTCGCGCGATCACCTGGACTATCACGGCAGCATGGAGGCCTATGAGGCCGCCAAGGCCAAGCTGTTCGCCTGGCCGAGCCTGCGTTGCCAGGTGGTCAACCTGGATGATGAGTTCGGACGCCGCCTGGCTGCCGACTTCGCCCGCCGCCCGAGTGCCGATCATATCGAGACCCGGTTGCTCAGCTACAGCCTGGAAAACCCGGACGCTTCGCTGTTTTGCCGCGAGGCCACGTTCGACGATGATGGCGTACGAGCCACCCTCGTCACCGCACAGGGCGAACGCAGCCTGCGCAGCCAGCTGCTGGGGCGCTTCAACCTGAGCAACATGCTGGCGGCGGTGGCTACCCTGCTGGCGCTGGATTACTCGCTGGACGAAATCCTGAAAGTCACCCCGCAGTTGCAGGGCCCGGTCGGTCGCATGCAGCGCTTGGGTGGCGGTGAGAAGCCTTTGGTGGTGGTCGACTACGCCCACACCCCGGATGCCCTGGAAAAGGTGCTCGAGGCATTGCGCCCGCACGCCCACGGCAAGTTGCTGTGCCTGTTCGGCTGTGGTGGTGATCGTGACGCCGGCAAGCGCCCGTTGATGGCGGCAGTCGCCGAGCGCCTGGCCGATCGTGTGCTGGTGACTGATGACAACCCGCGTACCGAGGATCCGCAGCGCATCTTCGATGACATTCGCCCCGGCTTTGCCCAGCTCGACAGCGTGGAGTTCGTCGCTGGCCGTGGCCTGGCCATTGCCCATCTGGTCGCCACTGCTGCTGCCGAGGATGTGATCGTCCTGGCCGGCAAGGGCCACGAGGATTACCAGGAGATCAATGGCGAGCGCCATGACTTCTCCGATCTGATCGAAGCCGAGAAGGCCCTAGCCGCCTGGGAGGCTCCACATGCTTGAGCCCATGATGCTCAGCCAGTTGACTGCTGCCTTGAGTGCTCGTCTGGCAGGCGCCGACGCCAGCTTTACCGGCGTCAGCATCGACAGCCGCAGCGTCGCTGCCGGTCAACTGTTCGTCGCCCTCACCGGGCCGCGCTTCGATGGCCATGACTACCTGGCCGATGTGAAGGCCAAGGGGGCCGTCGCCGCGTTGGTCGAGCGTGAAATTGCCGATGTCGATCTGCCGCAACTGGTGGTCGCGGATTGCCGCGTAGCGCTTGGCCAGCTCGGCGCGCTGAATCGTGCAGCCTTCGGCAAGCCGGTGGTGGCCATTACCGGCTCCAGCGGCAAGACCACGGTCAAGGAAATGCTCGCCGCGATCCTGCGCACCCGTGGGCCGGTACATGCCACCCGTGGCAACCTCAACAACGACCTTGGCGCACCGCTGAGCCTGCTGGAGATCGCCCCGGAGCACAGCGCCGCAGTGATCGAGCTGGGGGCCTCGCGCATCGGCGAGATCCGCTACACCGTCGGCCTGACCCGGCCGCAAGTAGTCATCATCAACAACGCCGGAACCGCTCACGTCGGCGAGTTCGGTGGTCCGGAAAAAATCGTCGAGGCCAAGGGCGAGATCCTCGAAGGCCTGGGCGAGGGTGGCACGGCCATCCTCAACCTGGCCGACAAGGCGTTCGACATCTGGCGCCAGCGCGCGGGCAGCCACCGCGTCGTCAGCTTCGCGCTGGACAACCCGCAAGCAGACTTCTACGCCAGCGATATCGGTCGCGACGCCCGTGGTTGCCCCTCGTTCACCCTGCATGGCCCGGACGGCAGTGTCCCTGTGCAGTTGAACCTGCTTGGCACCCATAACGTCAGCAATGCCTTGGCCGCCGCTGCCGCAGCCCATGCCGTTGGTCTGAGCCTGAGCGGCATCGCCGCCGGCCTTGGCGCCGTGCAACCGGTCAAGGGCCGCACCGTGGCGCAGATCGCGCCCAGCGGCGTGCGGGTCATCGACGACAGCTACAACGCAAATCCCACCTCGATGTGTGCCGCCATTGATATACTCGCCGGCTTTTCCGGTCGCACCGTTCTGGTGCTCGGGGATATCGGCGAACTGGGGCAATGGGCCGAGGAAGGTCACCGCCAGGTGGGTGACTACGCACGTGGCAAGGTCGATGCGCTGTACGCGGTGGGCACCAATATGGCCTACGCCGTTCAGGCATTCGGTACCAATGGCCGCCATTTCACTACTCAAGCTGAGCTGATCGAGGCCGTCAAGGCCGAGTCCGCCGGCGACACCACTATCTTGATCAAGGGCTCGCGCAGCGCTGCGATGGAAAACGTCGTGGCCGCACTGTGCGGCGCCAGCGGGGAGAAACATTAATGCTGCTGCTGTTGGCTGAGTATCTGCAACAGTTCCACAAGGGCTTCGCGGTCTTCCAGTACCTGACCCTGCGCGGGATCCTGGGTGTGCTGACCGCGCTGTCCCTGGCCCTGTGGCTGGGCCCGTGGATGATCCGTACCCTGCAGATCCGCCAGATCGGTCAGGCCGTGCGTAACGACGGCCCGCAATCGCACCTGTCCAAGTCCGGCACCCCGACCATGGGCGGTGCGCTGATCCTCTCTGCCATTGCCATCAGTACCCTGCTGTGGGCCGACCTGACCAACCGCTATGTGTGGGTGGTGCTGATCGTCACCCTGGCGTTCGGCGCCATTGGCTGGGTCGACGACTACCGCAAGGTCATCGAGAAGAACTCCCGCGGCTTGCCGAGCCGCTGGAAGTATTTCTGGCAGTCGGTGTTCGGCCTGGCTGCGGCGATCTTCCTGTACAAGACCGCGCCGACCAGCGTTGAAACCACGCTGATCATCCCGATGCTCAAGGACCTGGCTATCCCGCTGGGCGCCGGCTTCATCGTGCTGACCTATTTCGTCATTGTCGGCTCGAGTAACGCGGTCAACCTGACCGACGGCCTCGATGGCCTGGCGATCATGCCGACGGTGATGGTCGGCGGTGCGCTGGGCATCTTCTGCTACCTGTCGGGCAACGTGAAGTTCGCCGAATACCTGCTGATCCCTTACGTGCCGGGCGCGGGCGAGCTGATCGTGTTCTGCGGCGCGCTGATCGGCGCGGGCCTGGGCTTCCTGTGGTTCAACACCTACCCGGCCCAGGTATTCATGGGCGACGTCGGCGCGCTGGCCTTGGGCGCTGCGCTGGGCACCATCGCGGTAATCGTGCGCCAGGAAGTCGTCCTGTTCATCATGGGCGGCGTGTTCGTGATGGAAACCCTGTCGGTGGTCATTCAGGTGGCCTCGTTCAAGCTGACCGGCAAGCGCGTGTTCCGCATGGCGCCGATACACCACCACTTTGAACTCAAGGGTTGGCCCGAGCCACGGGTGATCGTCCGCTTCTGGATCATCACCGTGATTCTCGTGCTGATTGGCCTTGCCACCCTGAAACTGAGGTAAACGAGCGTGTCACTGATCGCTTCCGACCAATTCCGCATCGTTGTCGGCCTCGGCAAGAGCGGCATGTCCCTGGTTCGCTTCCTGGCGAACCGGGGCATTGCCTTTGCGGTCGCCGACACCCGCGAGCAACCGCCGGAACTGGACACCCTGCGCCGTGAATACCCGCAGGTGGAAGTGCGCTGTGGCGAGCTGGACGTGGACTTCCTGTGCCGGGCCAGCGAGCTGTATGTCAGCCCTGGCCTGGCCCTGGCCACACCTGCGCTGCAACAGGCCGCCGCGCGTGGCGTCAAGCTGTCCGGGGACATCGAGCTGTTCGCCCATCACGCCAAGGCGCCGATCGTGGCCATCAGCGGCTCCAACGCCAAGAGCACCGTGACCACCCTGGTCGGCGAGATGGCCGCCAAGGCAGGCAAACGTGTGGCGGTCGGCGGCAACCTCGGTACCCCGGCCCTGGACCTGCTGGCTGACGACGTCGAGCTGTATGTGCTGGAGCTGTCGAGCTTCCAACTGGAGACCACCGACCAGCTCAACGCCGAAGTGGCCACCGTGCTGAACATCAGCGAAGACCACATGGACCGCTACAGCGGCCTGCCGGCCTATCACCTGGCCAAGCACCGGATCTTCCGTGGCGCCCGCCAGGTGGTGGTCAACCGCCAGGATGCCCTGAGCCGTCCGTTGCCGGTCGAAGGCCGGCCGTGCTGGACCTTTGGCCTCAACGCGCCGGACTTCAAGGCCTTCGGCCTGCGTGAAGTGGATGGCGAGAAATACCTGGCGTTCGAGTTCCAGACCCTCATGCCGGTGCGCGAGTTGAAGATCCGTGGTGCTCACAATCACAGCAACGCCCTGGCTGCCCTGGCTCTCGGCCATGCCGTCGGCCTGCCATTCGCGCCGATGCTCGAAGCCCTGCGCGAATTCAAGGGCCTGGCCCATCGTTGCCAGTGGGTGCGCGAGCGCAACGGCGTGAACTGGTACGACGATTCCAAGGCCACCAACGTCGGTGCCGCGCTGGCGGCGATCGAAGGCCTGGGCGCCGATATCGAGGGCAAACTGGTGCTGATCGCCGGCGGCGATGGCAAAGGCGCCGATTTTGCGGCCTTGCGTACCCCGGTGGCGCAGCATTGTCGCGCCGTGGTGCTGATCGGTCGCGATGCCGAACGCCTGGCCGAAACCCTGAAGGATGCCGTGCAACTGGTGCCCGTGCAGACCCTTGATGAGGCCGTGCAGCGTTGCGCCGAGCTGGCCCGCGCCGGTGACGCGGTGCTGCTGTCGCCGGCCTGCGCCAGCCTCGACATGTTCAAGAACTTTGAAGAACGCGGGCGCCTGTTCGCCCAGGCAGCGGAGGGGCTGGCATGATCTTCGGCATCCTCAAGCCGTACCCGTCGCCGCTGATCAGCGGCCGTGGCATCGACCTCGACTTCCCGCTGCTGGCCGGTTGCCTGGCGCTGCTCGGCCTGGGCCTGGTGATGATCACCTCGGCCTCCTCCGAAGTGGCCGCGGTGCAGTCCGGCAACCCGCTGTACCACATGTTCCGCCACCTGGTGTACGTCACCCTTGGCCTGGGCGCCGGGTTGATGACCATGCTGGTGCCGATCGCCACCTGGCAGCGCATGGGCTTCATGATGCTGATCGGTGCCTTCGGTCTGCTGGTGCTGGTGCTGGTGCCCGGTATCGGCCGTGAGGTGAACGGTTCGATGCGCTGGATCGGCTTCAGCTTCTTCAACGTCCAGCCATCGGAGATCGCCAAGGTCTTCGTGGTCATTTATCTCGCCGGCTACCTGGTGCGTCGCCAGACCGAGGTGCGCGAGAGCTGGATGGGCTTCTTCAAACCGTTCATCGTGCTGCTGCCAATGGCCGGCCTGCTGCTGATGGAGCCGGACTTCGGCGCCACGGTGGTGATGATGGGCGCTGCGGCGGCCATGCTGTTCCTCGGGGGAGTGGGTCTGTTCCGCTTCTCGCTGATGGTGGTGCTGGCGGTCATATCGGTGGTGGTGCTGGTCCAGGCCCAGCCTTACCGGATGGCGCGCCTGATCACCTTCACCGATCCCTGGAGCGATCAGTTCGGCTCCGGCTACCAGCTGACCCAGGCGTTGATCGCCTTCGGGCGCGGCGAATGGTTGGGCGTGGGCCTGGGCAACAGTGTGCAGAAGCAGTTCTACCTGCCCGAGGCGCACACCGACTTCGTGTTCTCGGTGCTGGCCGAAGAGCTGGGGGTGGTCGGCTCGCTGCTGACCATCGCGTTGTTCGTGTTCATCACCGTGCGTGCCCTGTACATTGGCCTGTGGGCCGAGAAGGCCAAGCAGTTCTTCGCCGCCTACATGGCCTTCGGTTTGTCGTTCCTGTGGATCGGCCAGTTCTTGATCAACATCGGCGTGAACGTCGGCTTGCTGCCGACCAAGGGCCTGACCCTGCCGTTCCTCAGCTACGGGGGCAGTTCCCTGGTGATCTGTTGCGCCTGTGTCGGCCTGCTTTTACGCATCGAGTGGGAGAGCCGCACCCATCTGGGCAGCGAAGAACACGAGTTCAAGGAGAGCGATTTTGCCGAGGAGCCCAGCCATGGCCGCTGACGGCAAGAACGTCCTGATCATGGCCGGTGGCACCGGGGGACACGTGTTCCCGGCCCTGGCCTGTGCCCGCGAGTTCCAGGCCCGCGGCTACAGCGTGCACTGGCTGGGTACCCCGCGTGGCATCGAGAACGAACTGGTGCCCCAGGCCGGCCTGCCGCTGCACCTGATCCAGGTCACCGGCCTGCGCGGCAAGGGCAAGCTGTCGCTGCTCAAGGCGCCGTTCACCCTGGTCAAGGCCGTGCTGCAGGCGCGGCGCATCGTCCGTGAGCTCAAGCCGGTCTGCGTGGTCGGCTTCGGTGGCTATGTGACCGGTCCCGGTGGTGTTGCCGCCCGGCTGTGCGGCGTGCCACTGGTGATCCACGAGCAGAATGCCCGCGCCGGGACCACCAATCGTTTGCTGCTGCCGCTGGCCGCGCGTGTCTGCGAAGCATTCCCGGACACTTTTGCCGCCAGTGACAAGCTGCGCACCACCGGCAATCCGGTACGCCCGGAGCTGTTCATGGACGCCCTGCGCGCGCCCCTGGCCGAGCGCCGTGCGCGCCTGTTGGTCATGGGCGGCAGCCTGGGTGCGGAACCATTGAACAAATTGTTGCCTAAGGCCCTGTCCGAGGTGCCGGCGAACCTGCGCCCCGAAGTCTTCCACCAGGCGGGCAGGAACCATGCGCCCGTCACCGCCGAGCGTTATCACGAGGCGGGGGTCGAGGCCCAGGTCGAACCGTTCATCAAGGACATGGCCCATGCCTATGGCTGGGCCGATATGGTGGTGTGCCGGGCCGGTGCCCTGACCGTCAGCGAACTCGCGGCGGCGGGCCTGCCCTCGATGCTGGTGCCCTTGCCCCATGCCATCGACGACCACCAGACCCACAACGCCCAATACCTGGCACGTGAAGGCGCCGCCTTCCTGATGCCACAAGCGACTACTGGCGCAGCGCAGCTCGCTGAACGCCTGAACGAGGTGCTGATGCAACCCGAGAAACTCAACGCCATGGCCGGCACCGCCCGCCGCCTGGCCAAACCTGCCGCAACCAGCACCGTGGTGGATATCTGCCTGGAGGTGGCCCATGGTTGAGAGCCAGAAAGCCATGCCGCATCCGAAGATGGGCCGCATCCGTCGTATCCACTTCGTCGGTATCGGCGGCGTGGGCATGTGCGGCATCGCCGAAGTGCTGCTGAACCTCGGCTATGAAGTGTCCGGCTCCGACCTTAAGGTGTCGCCGGTCACCGAGCGCCTTGAGTCGTTCGGCGCCGAGATCTTCGTCGGCCACCGCGCCGAGAACGCCGCCAACGCCGATGTGCTGGTGGTGTCCAGCGCGATCAATCCGGCCAACCCGGAAGTCGCCACCGCACTGGAGCGCCGCATCCCTGTGGTGCCGCGTGCCGAGATGCTCGCCGAGCTGATGCGCTATCGCCATGGCGTGGCGGTAGCCGGCACCCACGGCAAGACCACCACCACCAGCCTGCTGGCCTCGGTGTTCGCCGCCGGTGGCCTGGACCCGACCTTCGTCATCGGTGGTCGCCTGACCGCGGCCGGGACCAACGCGCAGTTGGGCACCAGCCGCTACCTGATCGCCGAAGCCGACGAGAGCGACGCCAGCTTCCTGCACCTGCAGCCCATGGTCGCCGTGGTCACCAACATCGACGCCGACCACATGGCCACCTACGAAGGCGACTTCAACAAGCTGAAGAAGACCTTCGTCGAGTTCCTGCACAACCTGCCGTTCTATGGGCTGGCGGTGATGTGCCTGGACGACCCGGTGGTGCGTGAGATCCTGCCGCAGGTCAAGCGTCCGACGGTCACCTACGGCTTCAGCGAAGAGGCCGATATCCGCGCCATCAACGTGCGTCAGCAGGGCATGCAGACCCACTTCACCGTGCTGCGCCGTGACTGCGAGCCGCTGGAAGTGTCGGTGAACATGCCAGGCAACCACAACGTGCTGAACGCTTTGGCGACCATCGCCATCGCCACCGACGAAGGCATTAGCGACGAGGCCATCGTCCAGGGGCTGTCGGGCTTCCAGGGCGTTGGCCGGCGTTTCCAGGTCTACGGCGAGCTGCCGGTCGACGGTGGCAGCGTGATGCTGGTCGACGACTATGGCCACCATCCGACCGAGGTCGCCGCGGTGATCAAGGCCGTGCGTGGCGGCTGGCCGAGCCGCCGCCTGGTGATCGTCTACCAGCCGCACCGCTATAGCCGCACCCGCGACCTGTACGACGATTTCGTGCAGGTGCTGGGCGATGCCAACGTGCTGCTGCTGATGGAGGTCTACCCGGCCGGCGAAGAGCCGATCCCCGGCGCCGACAGCCGCCAGCTGTGCCACAGCATCCGCCAGCGCGGCAAGCTCGATCCGATCTACATCGAACGCGGCGCCGAGCTCGCGCCGTTGGTCCAGCCGCTGCTGCGCGCCGGTGACATCCTCATCTGCCAGGGTGCTGGCGATGTCGGCGGCCTGGCCCCGCAATTGATGAATAGCCCGCTGTTCGCAGGCGCCAAGCAGGAGAAGTCGAAATGACCAGCGCCTACGACAAGTTGCACTCGACCCTGGACGCCAAGGCCTTTGGCCGCGTCGCCGTGCTGTACGGGGGCAAGAGTGCCGAGCGTGAGGTTTCCCTGAAGTCGGGCAAGGCAGTGATCGAGGCGCTGACCAGCGCTGGTGTCGACGTAGTCGCCATCGACGTCGGCGACGACCTTCTGAACCGCCTGCAGAGCGAGAAGATCGACCGCGCCTTCATCATCCTCCACGGCCGTGGTGGTGAGGACGGCAGCATGCAGGGCCTGCTCGAGTGCCTGGGGATTCCCTACACCGGCAGCGGCATTCTTGCCTCGGCGCTGGCCATGGACAAGCTGCGCACCAAGCAGGTGTGGCAGAGCCTGGGTATCCCCACGCCGCGTCACGCCGTGCTGGCCAGCGAGCAGGATTGCGTGGCCGCCAGTGCGGAACTGGGCTTCCCGTTGATCGTCAAACCCGCCCATGAAGGTTCGAGCATCGGCATGGCCAAGGTGAACAGCGAGCAAGAGCTGGTCGCCGCCTGGAAAGACGCCGCCAACTACGATTCGCAAGTCCTGGTCGAGCAATGGATCCACGGCCCGGAATTCACCATCGCCGTGCTGCGTGGCCAGGTGCTGCCGCCGATCGCGCTGGGCACGCCGCACGTGTTCTACGACTACGACGCCAAGTACATCGCCAATGACACCCAGTACCGCATCCCGTGCGGCCTGGACAGCGTCAAGGAGCAGGAACTGATCGACCTTACCGCGCGCGCCTGCGATGCCGTTGGCATCGAGGGCTGGGGCCGTCTGGACGTGATGCAGGACGAGCAGGGCCGTTTCTGGCTGCTCGAGGTCAACACCGCACCGGGCATGACCGACCATAGCCTGGTGCCCATGGCGGCCCGTGCCGCCGGTCTGGACTTCCAGCAGCTGGTGCTGGCGATCCTGGCCGACAGCGTAGCGACGAGAGGTTAATAGCCATGCAAGGCGCGATGATACGTCAGCAGCCACCCGTTACCGGCCGTAGCAAGCCGGTGCCGCGTGGTGCCAGCCGACTGGTGGCCGACGAGCCCGTATCGGCGCGCCTGCCGCGGCCAAGCTTCGGCGGCCTCAAGCGCCTGCTGTGGCCGGTATTGCTGGTGGCCGCCGGCTTTGGCGCCTATGAGGGGGCCATTCGCCTGATGCCCTACGCCGACCGGCCGATCACCAAGATCGCCGTGCAGGGTGATCTCAGCTACATCAGCCAGCAGGCGGTGCAGCAGCGTATCGCGCCCTACGTGGCGGCGAGCTTCTTCACCGTCGACCTCGCGGCGATGCGCGTCGAGCTCGAGCAGATGCCTTGGATCGCCCACGCCGAGGTGCGCCGGGTGTGGCCGGACGAGGTGGTGATCCGCCTGGAAGAACAGTTGCCGGTGGCGCGTTGGGGCGACGAGGCCTTGCTCAACAACCAGGGCCAGGCCTTCACCCCGCGCGAACTGGCCAACTATGAGCACCTGCCGCAGCTGTTCGGGCCGCAGCGCGCTCAGCAACAAGTCATGCAGCAGTATCAGGTATTGAGCCAGATGCTGCGCCCCATGGGCTTTTCCATCGCTCGCCTGGAGCTGCGCGAGCGAGGCAGCTGGTTCCTGACCACTGGCGCGGGTAGCGCCGGCCCAGGTATCGAGCTGCTGCTGGGGCGCGACCACCTGGTGGAGAAGATGCGCCGTTTCATTGCCATTTACGACAAATCGCTTAAAGACCAGATCACCAATATCGCCCGCATCGATCTGCGTTATTCCAACGGACTTGCCGTTGGTTGGCGGGAACCGAATGCACCGACGACGGCCCAACCCGCCGTTGCGAAGAATTAGAGAGAGGCAGGACCATGGCAAACGCGCATAGCGGCAAAATGATCGTCGGGCTGGACATCGGCACCTCCAAGGTGGTGGCGCTGGTGGGTGAAGTCGGCGAGGACGGTACCCTGGAGATCGTCGGGATCGGCACCCATCCGTCCCGCGGCCTGAAGAAGGGCGTGGTGGTGAACATCGAGTCGACGGTGCAGTCGATCCAGCGCGCCGTGGAAGAGGCCCAGCTGATGGCCGGCTGCCGCATCCACTCGGCGTTCGTCGGCGTGGCCGGCAACCACATCCGCAGCCTGAACTCCCACGGCATCGTCGCCATCCGCGATCGCGAAGTCAGCACCGCCGACCTTGAGCGCGTGCTCGATGCCGCCCAGGCCGTGGCCATTCCGGCCGACCAGCGGGTGCTGCACACCCTGCCGCAGGACTACGTGATCGACAACCAGGAAGGCGTGCGCGAGCCCCTGGGCATGTCGGGCGTGCGCCTGGAAGCCAAGGTCCACGTGGTTACCTGCGCGGTGAACGCGGCGCAGAACATCGAAAAATGCGTGCGTCGCTGTGGTCTGGAAATCGACGACATCATCCTTGAACAGCTGGCCTCGGCCTACTCGGTGCTGACCGACGACGAGAAGGAGCTGGGCGTGTGCCTGGTGGACATCGGTGGCGGCACCACCGACATCGCCATCTTCACCGAAGGTGCGATCCGCCACACCGCGGTAATCCCGATCGCCGGCGACCAGGTCACCAACGACATCGCCATGGCCCTGCGTACGCCTACGCAGTACGCCGAGGAAATCAAGATCCGCTACGCCTGCGCCCTGGCCAAGCTGGCCGGCGCCGGCGAGACCATCAAGGTGCCGAGCGTGGGTGATCGCCCGCCGCGCGAGCTGTCGCGCCAGGCCCTGGCCGAAGTGGTGGAGCCGCGTTACGACGAGCTGTTCACCCTGATCCAGGCCGAACTGCGCCGCAGCGGCTACGAGGACCTGGTGCCGGCCGGCATCGTCCTCACCGGCGGCACCGCGAAGATGGAAGGCGCCGTGGAACTGGCCGAGGAAATCTTCCACATGCCGGTACGCCTGGGCGTGCCGCACAGCGTCCGCGGGCTGAGCGACGTGGTCCGCAACCCGATCTATTCCACCGGCGTGGGCCTGCTCACCTACGGCCTGCAGAAGCAGTCCGAGGACCTGTCCCTGACCGGTATCAGCAACAGCAACAGCAGCAACAACAGCTATGGCGATGAACCCAAGGGGCCAGTGCTTGAGCGACTCAAGCGTTGGGTCCAGAGCAACTTCTGAGTTTCAAAGCAGTAGTGGTAGGCGCGACAACTAGAGAACTGTAAGGAGAGGGAAAATGTTCGAGCTCGTAGACAACGTCCCGCAAAGTCCGGTCATCAAGGTGATCGGCGTCGGCGGTGGCGGCGGCAACGCCGTCAACCACATGGTCAAGAGCAGCATCGAAGGCGTGGAGTTCATCTGCGCCAACACCGATGCTCAGGCGCTGAAAAACATCGGCGCGCGCACCATCCTGCAACTGGGCACTGGTGTGACCAAGGGCCTGGGTGCTGGCGCCAATCCGGAAGTCGGCCGTCAGGCCGCGCTGGAAGACCGTGAGCGCATCGCCGAAGTGCTGCAGGGCACCAACATGGTGTTCATCACCACCGGCATGGGTGGCGGTACCGGTACCGGCGCGGCGCCGATCATCGCCGAAGTGGCCAAGGAAATGGGCATCCTCACCGTTGCGGTGGTGACTCGTCCGTTCCCGTTCGAAGGCCGCAAGCGCATGCAGATCGCCGATGAAGGCATCCGCATGCTGGCTGAAAGCGTCGACTCGTTGATCACCATCCCCAACGAGAAGCTGCTGACCATCCTGGGCAAGGATGCAAGCCTCCTGTCCGCCTTCGCCAAGGCCGACGACGTGCTGGCCGGCGCCGTGCGCGGCATTTCGGACATCATCAAGCGTCCGGGCATGATCAACGTCGACTTCGCCGACGTACGCACCGTGATGGGTGAGATGGGCATGGCGATGATGGGTACCGGTTGCGCCAGCGGCCCGAACCGTGCTCGCGAAGCCACCGAGGCGGCGATCCGCAACCCGTTGCTCGAAGACGTCAACCTGCAGGGCGCCCGCGGCATCCTGGTGAACATCACCGCAGGGCCTGACCTGTCGCTGGGCGAGTACTCCGACGTGGGTAGCATCATCGAGGCCTTCGCCTCCGACCACGCGATGGTCAAGGTCGGCACCGTGATCGACCCGGACATGCGCGACGAGCTGCACGTGACCGTCGTGGCCACTGGCCTGGGCGCGCGCATCGAGAAACCGGTCAAGGTGGTCGACAACACCCTGCAGACCGCCCAGCAGGCGTATGAGGCCTCCAACCCGGCCCCGGTTCGCCAGGAGCAGTCGGCCGTCAACTACCGTGACCTGGAGCGTCCGACCGTGATGCGCAACCAGGCCCATGCAGGTGCCGCGGCAGCCGCTAAACTCAACCCTCAGGATGATCTGGACTACCTGGATATCCCGGCGTTCCTGCGTCGTCAGGCCGATTAATGGAATTTATCAGGGGTATAAGGGTGATTGGTGTTCAGCAAAGGCCGGGTCTGTTATCATCCCCAGCCTTTGTTGATACCTGTTCGCAATTTGCGCTGAAGCGGCCAATGCCATGATTAGACAACGCACCCTG
This sequence comes from Pseudomonas sp. TE6288, assembly GCF_054062095.1. Taxonomy (NCBI): domain Bacteria; kingdom Pseudomonadati; phylum Pseudomonadota; class Gammaproteobacteria; order Pseudomonadales; family Pseudomonadaceae; genus Pseudomonas; species Pseudomonas sp. TE6288. Next base: position 12,763 of record NZ_JBSSEW010000012.1, on the reverse strand, counting down.
AAGAATACCATCCGTGCCACAGGCGTCGGCCTGCACTCCGGGGAGAAGGTCTACCTGACCCTCAAGCCTGCGCCTGTCGACAGCGGCATCGTCTTCCGTCGCGCCGACCTCGACCCTGTGGTCGAAATCCCGGCGCGCGCGGCCAACGTCGGCGAGACCACCATGTCCACCACGCTGGTCAACGGTGACGTCAAAGTCGATACGGTCGAGCACCTGCTCTCCGCCATGGCGGGCCTGGGCATCGATAACGCCTACGTCGAGCTCTCCGCCTCGGAAGTGCCGATCATGGATGGCAGCGCCGGACCCTTCGTATTCCTGATCCAATCGGCCGGCCTGGAAGAACAGGACGCACCGAAGAAGTTCATCCGCATCCTGCGTGAAGTGACAGTGGAAGAGGGCGACAAGCGCGCCACTTTCCTGCCCTTCGACGGATTCAAGGTGAGCTTCGAGATCGACTTCGATCACCCGGTCCTCAAGGGCCAGACCCAGAGCGCGGTCGTCGACTTCTCGAGCACCTCGTTCGTGAAGGAAGTCAGCCGTGCCCGTACCTTCGGTTTCATGCGTGACATCGAGTACCTGCGCAAGCACAACCTTGCGCTGGGTGGCAGTGTCGAGAACGCCATCGTCGTCGACGAAACCGGTGTGCTCAACGAAGACGGCCTTCGTTCCGATGACGAATTCGTCAAGCACAAGATCCTCGACGCCATCGGCGATCTGTACCTGCTGGGCAACAGCCTGATCGGCGAGTTCAAGGGCTACAAGTCCGGACACGCGCTGAACAACCAGCTGTTGCGCAAGCTGATTGCGGAAACCGACGCCTGGGAAGTGGTCACCTTCGAAGATGCCAGCACGGCACCGATCTCGTACATGCGCCCTGTTGCGGCTGTGTAAGTTCGAACACTCTCTCTAGTGATTAAGGCCACCTTCGGGTGGCCTTTTTTATGGCTGGGATTTGGATCTGGGCTGATGGCAAACAGTTCGAGAGCTGCGTTGTGGCGGATATCGAGTACCTATGCAAGGTTCAAGTCGAGCGCTCTCAACCGTTATCCTTCCCTTGAGCATGCGCCGCCAATCGCTCCAGCGCCGCCTTGAGCTTCGGGTCACTGATTCCTTCCGCCGACCCTCGGATACTCTGAGCGGCAGTTTCCGAAAGCTCCGGCCCTTGCCCCTCGCGTTTGGCTGCCACCAGCGGCGGTTGCACCTTGAACAGTATGCGCGTCAGGTTGGCGAAGGCTTCCATGGCCATGAGCTGACGTTGCAGGCGTTTCTGCTGGTAGCGCAGGCGGGTCGCCCAATGGCCGTCGGTAACCACCAGCAACAACGTCCCTTCCTTCCAGGAAGCCACGTGGCAATGCTCGCGGGCGGCTGGCTGCAGCTGGCTTTCCAGCAGGCGCTGCAGGTGCTCCAGGCGCTCGGCCTGGTTCAGCAGCAGGCGCAGCGGGCGTGCCTTGCGCAGCAGGGCCGAGGGCGGGTGGGCGGAAGAGGGTTTGTAGGCCATGGAAGTTCGCGGCGGGTTGCTAGACCGGCAGTTTAACAGGCGCCGCCTGATCGCGGGGCAAGCCCTTTCCCACGCGACGTGCGAAACGGCCATGCTGGCTGGGATCTTGATGCAAGTCATTCGCGATACGTTTCATCTGCGCGCACCTTGAACTTGCGCAAAAAGCCCCTATGTTAGTCAAGCCCCCTAAAAGCGCTGTGCCAGCATCGTGGAAATCCACCACTTTCCTCACCATCGTTTCCGGGTAGAATGCTCGTTCGCATGCGGCCTCTGGGCTGCACGGGCGACTCATGGGGCCGCCCTCCATCCCTACGTGTGGAAGATCCTGCCGATATGTTTGCGCCTTTGTTAAAAAAACTTTTTGGAAGCAAGAACGAGCGTGAAATCAAACGCATGCTCAAGACGGTGAGCACCGTCAATGCCTTCGAAGAGAAGATGGTGGCCCTCTCCGACGAGCAGCTGCGGAGCAAGACCGCAGAGTTCAAGGAGCGCCTGGCCAAAGGCGAAACGCTTGATCAACTGCTGCCCGAAGCCTTCGCCGTGGCCCGCGAGGCCGGCAAGCGCGTGATGGGCATGCGTCACTTCGATGTCCAGCTGATCGGCGGCATGACCTTGCACGAAGGCATGATCGCAGAAATGCGTACCGGTGAAGGCAAGACCTTGGTCGGTACCCTGGCCGTCTACCTCAACGCGCTGTCCGGCAAGGGCGTGCACGTGGTCACGGTGAACGATTACCTGGCCCGCCGCGACGCCAACTGGATGCGCCCGCTGTACGAGTTCCTCGGCCTGACCGTGGGCATCGTCTCGGCCTTCCAGCCGCCGGAAGAGAAACGCGCCGCCTACGCCGCGGACATCACTTACGGCACCAACAACGAATTCGGTTTCGACTACCTGCGCGACAACATGGCGTTCAGCCAGGACGAGAAGTTCCAGCGTGAACTGAACTTCGCGGTGATCGACGAAGTCGACTCGATCCTCATCGACGAAGCGCGTACCCCGCTGATCATCTCCGGCCAGGCCGAGGACAGCTCCAAGCTGTACATCGAGATCAACCGCCTGATCCCGCGTCTGATCCAGCACATCGAGGAAGTCGAAGGCCAGGTGACCCAAGAGGGTCACTACAGCATCGACGAGAAGAGCCGCCAGGTCGAACTGAACGAGGCCGGCCACCAGTTCATCGAGGACATGCTCACCCAATCCGGCCTGCTGGCCGAGGGCGAGAGCCTGTACTCCGCGCACAACCTGGGCCTGCTGACCCACGTCTACGCCGGCCTGCGGGCGCACAAGCTGTTCCATCGCAACGTCGAGTACATCGTCCAGGACGGCCAGATCCTCCTGATCGACGAGCACACCGGCCGCACCATGCCGGGCCGCCGCCTGTCCGAGGGCCTGCACCAGGCCATCGAGGCCAAGGAAAACCTGAACATCCAGGCCGAAAGCCAGACCCTGGCCTCGACCACCTTCCAGAACTACTTCCGCCTGTACACCAAGCTGTCCGGCATGACCGGTACCGCCGACACCGAGGCGTTCGAGTTCGCGCAGATCTATGCGCTCAACGTGATGGTCATCCCGCCGAACAAGCCGTTGGCGCGCAAGGACTTCAACGACCTGGTGTACCTGACCGCCGACGAGAAGTACGCGGCAATCATTGCCGACATCAAGGAAAGCATGGCCCAGGGCCGTCCTGTCCTGGTCGGCACCGCGACCATCGAAACCTCCGAGCACATGTCCAACCTGCTCAAGAAGGAAGGTATCGACCACAAGGTCCTGAACGCCAAGTACCACGAGAAAGAAGCCGAGATCATCGCGCAAGCCGGTGCGCCGGGTGCCCTGACCATCGCCACCAACATGGCCGGTCGTGGTACCGACATCCTGCTGGGCGGTAACTGGGAGGCCGAAGTCGCCGCCCTGGACAACCCGACCGCCGAGCAGATCGCCCAGATCAAGGCCGACTGGCAGAAGCGCCACCAGCAGGTGCTGGAGGCCGGCGGCCTGCACGTGATTGCCTCCGAGCGCCACGAATCGCGGCGTATCGACAACCAGCTGCGTGGCCGTGCCGGCCGTCAGGGCGATGCCGGCTCGAGCCGCTTCTACCTGTCGCTGGAAGACAGCCTGATGCGCATCTTTGCCTCCGACCGGGTGAAGAACTTCATGAAGGCGCTGGGCATGCAGTCCGGTGAGGCCATCGAGCACCGCATGGTGACCAACGCCATCGAGAAAGCGCAGCGCAAGGTCGAGGGTCGCAACTTCGATATCCGCAAGCAGCTGCTCGAATACGACGACGTGGCCAACGAACAGCGCAAGGTGATCTACCACATGCGCAACAGCCTGCTGGCGGCCGAGAACATCGGTGACACCATCGCCGAGTTCCGCCTGGAAGTGCTCGATGCCACCATCAGCCAGCACATCCCGCCGCAGTCGCTGCCCGAGCAGTGGGACGTGGCCGGCCTGGAGGCCTCGCTGTCCAGCGACTTCGCCATGAAGCTGCCGATCCAGCAGTGGCTCGACGAAGACGATCACCTCTACGAGGAGACCCTGCGCGAGAAGCTGCTCAAGGAAATCACCGACGCCTACAACGAGAAGGAAGACCAGGCCGGCATCGACGCCCTGCGTACCTTCGAGAAGCAGATCCTGCTGCGCGTGCTGGACGACCTGTGGAAAGACCACCTGTCGACCATGGACCACCTGCGCCACGGTATCCACCTGCGCGGCTATGCGCAGAAGAACCCCAAGCAGGAGTACAAGCGCGAATCCTTCACCCTGTTCCAGGAGCTGCTCGAGTCGATCAAGCGCGACACCATCCGCGTGCTGTCGCACGTTCAGGTCCGTCGCGAAGACCCGGTCGAGGAAGAAGCCCGTCTGCGCCGCGAGGCCGAGGAACTGGCCAGCCGCATGCAATTCCAGCACGCCGCCGCACCAGGCCTGGAAGGCGAGCAACTGGCCGAGGAGGGCGCTGAAGTCGCCGTCGCATCGGCCCCTGTGCGCAACGACATGAAGCTCGGTCGCAACGAGCCTTGCTGGTGTGGCTCGGGCAAGAAATTCAAGCATTGCCATGGTCAGATTGAATGATCTGAACCACCTGCAGTAACGTGATACATCCGGGGCCGCTTTGCGGCCCCGCTTTTTGTTCTCAACCGATTTATCTAGGAGCGCTCTAATGGCTGTTGGTCTTGGTCCCCTGCCCACCCTGCACCCGGTTCCCGGTTTCGAACTCGGTATCGCCTCGGCGGGCATCAAGCGCCCGGGGCGCAAGGATGTGGTGGTGATGCGCTGCGCCGAAGGCTCCAGCGTCGCCGGCGTGTTCACCCTCAACGCCTTCTGCGCGGCCCCGGTGATCCTCTCCAAGCAGCGCGTGCAGGGCACCGTGCGTTACCTGCTGACCAACACCGGCAACGCCAACGCCGGCACCGGCGCACCGGGCCTGGCCGCCGCCGAGCGCACCTGCGCCAGGCTGGCCGAACTGGCCGGCGTGCCGGCCGAGTCGGTCCTGCCGTTCTCCACCGGCGTGATCGGCGAGCCGCTGCCGGTCGAAAAGATCGAAGGCGCGCTGCAGGCCGCCCTGGACAACCTGTCGGAAAACAACTGGGCCGAAGCCGCCACCGGCATCATGACCACCGACACCTTGCCCAAGGGCGCCAGCCGTCAGTTCCAGTTCGACGGCAAGACCATCACCGTCACCGGTATCAGCAAGGGCGCGGGGATGATCCGCCCGAACATGGCCACCATGCTCGGCTACATCGCCACCGACGCCAAGGTCGCCCCGGCGGTGTTGAAGGACCTGATGCTCGACGGCGCCAACAAGTCGTTCAACCGCATCACCATCGACGGCGACACCTCGACCAACGACTGCTGCATGCTGATCGCCACTGGCAAGGCCGATGTGCCGGAAGTGACCGAGGCCAGCGGCGCGCTGTTCGAAGCACTGAAGCAAGCGGTGTTCGAAGTGTGCATGGAGGTGGCGCAAGCCATCGTCCGTGACGGCGAAGGCGCCACCAAGTTCGTCACCGTGCAGGTCAACGGTGGGGGCAACCACCAGGAATGCCTGGACGTTGGCTATGCCGTGGCCCACTCGCCGCTGATCAAGACCGCGCTGTTCGCCTCCGACCCCAACTGGGGCCGCATTCTCGCAGCTGTCGGTCGCGCCGGCGTGCCCGAGCTGGATGTCAGCCTGATCGACGTGTATCTGGACAGTGTGTGCATCGCCAGCAAAGGCGGGCGCAGCCCGAGCTACACCGAGGCACAGGGCTCGGCGGTGATGGCCCAGGAAGAGATCACCATCCGCATCGAGCTCGGCCGTGGCCAGTGCAGCGAAACCATCTGGACCACCGACCTGTCCCACGAGTACGTGAAGATCAACGCCGAATACCGCACCTGACCCATCACGGGGCAAGCCCGCTCCCACGCACAGCTTGGTGGGAGCGGGCTTGCCCGCGATTACCGCACACTGCCCGCAACATGGAGCCGAACCATGAGCTATCACCTGATCATCGGCGACAAGCTGTATTCCTCCTGGTCGCTACGCGGCGCCCTGGCCCTTGACCTGGCCGGCGTGCCCTACGAAGAAACCCTGATCAAACTCAACCAGCCCGATACCCGCCAGCGCCTGCTGGCGTTCTCGGCCACAGGCAAGGTGCCGCTGCTCAAGACCGAGCATGGCGTCATCGCTGACTCCCTGGCCATCGCCGAGTACCTCAACGAGCAGCATCCGCAAGCATGCCTGTGGCCGGACGACATCGCGGCCCGTGCCCAGGCGCGTTCGGCCTGTGCCCAGATGCACAGCGGCTTCTTCGCCCTGCGCGGCGCCATGCCGTTCGACCTGTCCCGCGACCAGGCGCTGGAAAGCGTGCCGCTGGATGTGCAGGTCGACATCGACCGCATGGTCGCCCTTTGGTCCGAGTGCCGCCTGGTGGCCAAGGATAGTGGCCCGTTCCTGTTTGGCCGGCCGACCCTGGCCGATGCCTTCTTCGCCCCGGTGGCCGTGCGCCTGCGCACCTACCGCGTCGAGGTGCCGGCCGAGGCCGCCGCCTATATCGAAACCATCTACCAGTGGCCGGCCTTCCAGGCCTGGCAGCGGGCTGGCCTGGCGGAGCGTGAAGGGTGAAGCGGATTCATGTAGTAGCCGCGGTCATCCGCGGTGCCGATGGTCGCATCCTGATCGCACGCCGTGCGGATACTCAGCATCAAGGCGGCTTGTGGGAGTTCCCTGGCGGCAAGGTGGAAGCGGGGGAGGGCGTCGAAGCGGCGCTGGCCCGTGAGCTGCGTGAGGAACTGGGTATCGAGGTCACGGGGTCGCGCCCGCTGATCAAGGTCAGTCACGATTACCCGGACAAGCAGGTGTTGCTGGATGTGCGAGAGGTGGATGGCTTTACCGGTGAGCCACATGGGGCAGAAGGGCAGCCTTTGGCGTGGGTGGCTCCGCGTGACCTGGGCCAGTATGCGTTCCCCGAGGCCAACAAGCCGATCGTCGCCGCCGCGCGTTTGCCCGATCAATACCTGATCACCCCGGACGGTCTGGAAGTGCCCGAGTTGCTCAAGGGTATCCAGAAGGCCGTGGCCAGCGGTATCAGGCTGATCCAGTTACGGGCACCGGACATGTACGACCCGAAGTACCGCGATGTGGCGGTCGACGCGGTTGGCCTGTGCGCAGGCAAGGCGCAACTCATGCTCAAGGGGCCGCTGGAATGGCTGGGCGACTTCCCGTCGGCCGGCTGGCACCTGACCGCCGCGCAGTTGCGCAAGTACGCGGCCAAGGGCCGGCCATTCCCGAAGGAGCGCTGGCTGGCGGCGTCCTGCCACAGTGCCGAGGAGCTGGCATTGGCCGAGCAGATGGGGGTGGATTTCGTCACCCTGTCGCCGGTGCAGGCGACCCAGACGCACCCTGAGGCAGCGCCGCTGGGCTGGGATGAGGCGCAGCAGTTGACTGCAGGGTTCAGCCATCCGGTGTTCTTGCTCGGTGGGGTAGGGCCGGGCGAGCGTGAGCGGGCGTGGGAAGTCGGCGCGCAAGGTGTTGCCGGGATTCGGGCGTTCTGGCCTGAGGCCTGAGTGGCCTGGTAGAGGGGCCGCTTCGCGGCCCCTTGCGGTGTCAGCCTGCTGGCTTATCCGCCGCCTGCCATAACACCTCGGCAACACCCTGCCGCCGCCCGATGATCCGCGCCGCGACAAACAGCAGATCCGAAAGGCGGTTGATGTACGCCAAACCCACGCCTTCCAGCGGTTCTACAGCATTCAACTGCTGACACCGGCGCTCCGCACTGCGCGCCAGGCTCCGGCACACATGCGCCTGAGCGATCAGCGCCGAACCGCTGGGCAGAATGAAGTTTTTCAGCGGCCCCAGCTCTTCGTTCCACATATCGATGGCGGCCTCCAGCCGCTCCACTTCGGCCTGGTTCAACGCTTGGTAACTGGGCATCGCCAGCTCGCCGCCCAGGTCGAACAAACGGTGCTGGCAGGGCGTCAGGATCTCGCTGACCTCATCCAGCCCCTGCTCGGCCAAGCCGGCCAGCAGCAGCCCAAGCTGGCTGTTGAGGCTGTCCACCTCGCCGATTGCCTCGACGCGCGGATGGTCCTTGGGCACTCGGCGCCCATCGCCCAGGCCGGTTTCACCTTTGTCGCCGGTGCGCGTATAGATCTTCGACAGGCGATAGCCCATGTCATGTCTCCGTGTTCAGGGGGGCCGGTTGGGCCTGGTTCAGGGGCAGGCGCAGGGTGAAGCAGGTGCCCTGGCCCGGGGTCGACTGTACTTCCATCTGCCCCTTGTGATTGTTGGTGATGATGAAGTACGACACCGACAGGCCCAGGCCGGTGCCCTGGCCGATCTCCTTGGTGGTGAAGAACGGCTCGAAGGTGCGCTTGCGCACCGTCTCGGGCATGCCGACGCCGTTGTCCTCGACCTGGATTTCTGCCCAGGGCGGGTTGAGCCGGGTGCGCAAGGTGATACGCCCGGGCTCGCTGGGTTGCGGGCGCTGGTGGATGGCCTGGGCGGCGTTCTTCAACAGGTTCAGCAGCACCTGCTCCAGTTCGTTGGCGGTGCAGGGCACCGGCCCCAGCTGTGGGTCGAACTGGCGGACGATGGCCTGGCCCTTGAAGTCGAAGCCGATGGCCAGGTCGAAGTCGTTGCCGGCGATCTCCACCGCCTGGTCGATCAACGCCGGCAGGTCGCAAGGGGCGAGCTGACGGTTGCTGCGACGGCTGAAGCTGAGCATGTGGGTGACGATCTTGGCGGCCCGTGCGCCGGCTTGCTGGATGCCGTCGAGCAACTGTGGCACCTCGCGGCTGTCCAGGTAGCGATTGACGGCCGGCAGGTCGATGCCCAGCTCGCTGGCTTGCTCCTGGTTGCGCGGCAGGTCCGGCGACAGGCGGCGGCGGATGTTCTGCACGTTGTGCAGGATCGCACCCAGCGGGTTGTTGATTTCGTGGGCCATGCCGGCGGCCAGGCCGCCGACCGAGAGCATCTTCTCGGACTGCACCATCATTTCTTCCAGTGACAGACGCTGGGTGATGTCGTCGATACGGATCACCACGCCGCGTCCGCCACCGCCCATCAGCGGGTAGAAAGTCAGCGCGTAGTGGCGCAGGTCCTCGCCCTTGGGCCAGGTGACGCGCTCGACCTTGGCGACTCGGTGCTTCTCCACGCTCTCCTTGAGCTGCGGCAAGAACGGCTTGAGCGGCTCGAATGCGAGGAAGATCGGCTGGTTCAGCGCTTCGTCCAGCGGTGTCCCGGAGAGCACCGTGGCCTCGTGGTTCCACTGGGTGACGTAGAGCTGTTCGTCGAGGGCGATCAGCGCCGAGGGCATCGAGTCGATGATGCTGTTCAGGTAGTTCTGGAAACCGGTGAGTTTTTTCTCGATCTTGCTGCGCACCTGGACTTCCAGTTCCAGCTTGCGGTTGGTATGGCGGGTTTCCTCGGCCAGGCCCTGGGCCTGGTCATAGGCATCCTGGAACTCGTCACGGGTGCGCTTGAGCTGCTGCTCGCGGGCTTCGATGCGCGACAGCATGGTATTGAACGCCTCGGCCAGGCCGCCGATTTCGTCGTCGTTGCCGCGCTGGGCGCGCAGGGCATAGCTTTCCTCGCGGGTGACCTGGCGGGTCAGTTCTTCGAGGCGATTGATCGGCAGGGTGATCAGGCGCTTGATCTGCCGGGCGATGAGCAGCCACAGCAGCACACTGAACACCAGGATGGCCAGGCTGGCGGAGAGGGTGCCGGTGTAGAACGCCGTGGGTAGTTCACTGCTGGCCACCAGCAGCAGGTGTGCGGGGGGCGCGGCGTTGCGTGGCAGGCGGATCAGCTGGGTACTGCGAAACTCCATCAGGCGCCAGCCATCGATGTTGCGGTAGCGCTTGGGCAGGCTCAGCGGCTCGCCATGTTGCAGTTGCGCCAGCAGGCGCCCGTCGCCGCCGTAGATGGCCGCCGCGCGCAATGGCGAGTAGCTGTCGAGCTCCTTCAGTAGCGCCGTGGCGGCTTCCGGCGAGTCGCCGGCCCGTGAGGACAGCTGCGGGTTGGACACCAGCTTGCCGATGGTCTGCAGGGCCTGGGGCGCCATGCTCTCCTGGGTGATCCAGTAAGCGGCGCTGATGAAGGCGAGGTTGGCCACCAGCAGGATGGTCACCAGCAGCACCAGCAAGGCCGCCAGCAGCTTCTGCCCGACCGGTAGGTTTTCCAGGCGTTGACGCAGGGTCATGGGTCTGAGGGTGTCCGTATCCGATGAATGGGCAGAATCAGTCGCTGCGCAGGCCACGCGCCTGCAGGTTATCGACCAGGCGCCGGTGCAGGTGTTCCAGTTGCGGCACTGCCAGGCCGTGTCGGCCAGCGGCGCGGCAGGCGTGGCCGAGCAGGTAGTGGACCTCGGTGCGCCGGCCATGGCGGACATCCTGGTACATGGAAGAGTAGTTGGCCGCGGTGGCCAGGATCACCCGCTGTACTTCCTCGTGCAGGTCGCTGGCCGCTTCGGGCTGGCCGCAACGGTGCAGCAGGTTGACCAGTTCGTCGCACAGTGGGTCGACTTCGGTCAGGTACCCGAGCAGGCCGCCATTCTGGCAGTCGTGCAGTACCGTCAGCGGGTTGATCGCACAGTTGAGCGCCAGTTTGCGCCACAGGCGAGCAGGGATGTCGAGCGCCCACTGGGCCGGTATGCCGGCGTCGTGCAGGTCGTCGAACCAGGATGGCATGCCGGGGCTGGCCGGATCACCCAGCCAGTTGAAGCCGTGGCCGGCAAAGCGAACCTGCCAGTCGGCTTCGCGGAACGCGCCCTCGGTGCTGGAGGCGAAGATGCAGCGGGCGTGGGGCACCTGCTCGGCAACCTCGTCCTGGCTGCCCAGGCCGTTCTGCAACAGTACCAGCTCGGCGCCATGGGCCAGCCTGGGGGCCAGGCGCGCCACGGCAGGCGCGGCGTCGTAGGCCTTGCAGGCGACCAGCAGGCGATGGATCGGGCCGGGCGCGTCGAAGCTCTCCGCAGGGATCGCATAGTGGTGCTGGGCATCCTGCTCCACCAGGGTCAGCCCGCCCTTGCGTTCATAGGCGGCCAGGCGCTGCTGGTCGCGCAGGATCAGGCGAACCGCCTTGCCGGCGCGGGCCAGGCGACAGGCCCAGAGGCTGCCGAGGCTGCCGGCGCCGAGAATATGCCAGGTGCTGCTCATCTGCGTTTCGCAACCCGTTATAATGAGTCCGCATTTTAACCCCCTAACCCTGACGCGCTCCATCTTCAAGCTGAGCGCGCTGTTTTTTTATGGAGAACCCCATGCCTTCGTTCGACGTGGTATCGGAACTGGACAAGCACGAAGTCACCAACGCCGTGGACAACGCGGTGAAGGAACTGGACCGCCGCTATGACCTCAAGGGCAAGGGCAGCTTCGAGTTCAAGGACAAGGAGCAGACCGTGATGCTGACCGCCGAGGCCGAGTTCCAGCTCGAGTCGATGGTCGAAATCCTGCGTCTGGCTCTGGTCAAGCGCAAGATCGACGTCAAGTGCCTGGAAGTGAAGGACGCCTATCCGTCCGGCAAGGAGATGAAGCAGGAAGCCAAGTTCCGCGAAGGCATCGACAAGGAACTGGCGAAAAAGATCGTTGCCCACATCAAGGACGCCAAGCTCAAGGTCCAGGCCTCGATCCAGGGCGAGCAGGTACGCGTCACCGGCAAGAAACGTGACGACCTGCAGGAGGCCATCGCCGCGTTGCGCGCGAAGGAATTCGACATGCCGCTGCAGTTCAACAACTTCCGCGATTGATCGCACGGCGGCCCGGAACCTTGATGGCGCATTGATGTCCATCGGGGTCCGGGCCGCTGGCTTTGCGCTGCCCGCTTCACTGTGTACTTGCCGTTCGGCATCAGGAGATAAACATGGATTTGAACGCTGAAGTCGATCAGCTGGTTCGCCAATCGCAGACCTGGGTTCCCTTGATCATGGAGTACGGCAGCCGCCTGTTGCTGGCGCTGCTGACCCTGGCCATCGGCTGGTGGATCATCAACAAGCTCAGTGCCCGTCTTGGCAAGCTGGTGGGCCTGCGTGCCGACGCCGCGCTGCAGGGCTTCATCAGCACCCTGGCCAACATCGTGCTGAAGGTGCTGCTGATGGTCAGCGTGGCGTCGATGATCGGTATCGAGACCACCTCGTTCGTCGCCGCCATCGGTGCCGCCGGCCTGGCCATCGGCCTGGCCTTGCAAGGCAGCCTGGCCAACTTCGCCGGCGGTGTGCTGATCCTGATGTTCCGTCCGTTCCGTATCGGTGACTGGATCGAGGCCCAAGGTGTCAGTGGCACCGTGGACAGCATCCAGATCTTCCACACCGTGCTGCGCACCGGCGACAACAAGACCGTGATCATGCCTAACGGCAGCCTCTCCAACGGCATTATCACCAACACCAACCGCCAGCCGACCCGCAAGGTGGTGTTCGACGTGGGCGTGGATTACGACGCCGACCTGCAGAAGGCGCGCAATGTACTGCTGGAGCTGGCCCAAGATCCGCGTGTGCTGCAGGACCCGGCACCGCAGGCGGTTATTTCGACCCTGGGTGACAGCTCGATCACCGTGTCGCTGCGCATCTGGACCAAGACCGCCGACTACTGGGATGTGATGTTCATGCTCAACGAGCATGCCCGCGACCGGCTCAAGGCAGAAGGGATCGACATTCCGTTTCCGCAGCGGGTGATCCGTGTGGTGCAGGAGACCGTGGCGTAACATAAGCGTCCGCGAAATCGGGGCCGCTTCGCGCCCCATCGCCGGCAAGCCGGTTCCCACAGGGTCAATGGTCAACCTGTGGGAGCCGGCTTGCC